>JAAUSV010000453.1 GCA_012032525.1 Leptolyngbyaceae cyanobacterium SL_7_1 | reverse complement strand
AATAGAGCTTTGAGGCTGGCTTTTTGATAGCTACTAGGCATTAAGCAGAGGAGGCTATACACTAGCCCTTGGGCGTGTTGAAGAATGGTTTCCATGACCGTCTTCTGATTTTTTTGCTACGCCCTTTTCTTTCAGATTTTGCCTCCTTTTGGCAACCCTTATTGAGAATGGTGCAAGATCTCAGTTAAGCTTGTGAGCAAAGCCAGCACTAGCGGTGATAGTTGGCATATTTAGTGAATTGGAGGTTTACCCTTGCAAATTACCCAGTCAAAACCATTCGGACACTTTGTCAGACGATCGCTCCCCTGGCAACAAATTACCCCCTGGCTAGTACCGCTAGGGTTGGTTGTTGTGTGGCAGGTTTTCGCTCAATTAGGCTTGATCACCACTCGCGTACTTCCGGCTCCCACCGAAATTGTGGCGGCAGCAATCCGGTTGTTACAGAGTGGCGAATTGGTGCAGCATATTCGCATTAGTTTGTGGCGGGCATTGGTTGGATTTGCGATCGGCGGCAGTATTGGATTGGGATTAGGGTTACTAAATGGTGTCTATCCTCTAGCAGAGAAATTGTTGGACAGTTCCATCCAGATGATTCGCAACATTCCCCACCTTGCCCTAATTCCACTGGTAATTCTCTGGTTTGGCATTGGGGATGAAGCGCGAATTTTTTTAGTCATTTTAGGGGTGTTTTTTCCAATTTATATCAACACGTTTCATGGAATTCGATCGCTCGATCCTGGGTTGATCGAAATGGGCAAAGTGTATGGATTGCGATCGAAGGAATTATTCTGGCAAATCATCCTACCGGGCGCATTACCCAACGTATTGGTGGGACTGCGTTACGCCTTGGGATTGATGTGGTTAACATTGGTTGTGTCAGAGACGATCGCCGCCAATTCTGGCATTGGCTACATGGCAATGAACGCCAGAGAATTCATGCAGACCGATGTGGTGGTGCTGAGTATTTTGCTGTATGCCCTGCTGGGCAAATTAGCCGATGCGATCGTTCGCATTTTAGAACAGTGGTGGTTGCCGTGGCACCCCAGCCAACATACTCAAAACTCCTACGTTAAAACCTGATTGATTTTGAATTTCACTTGCAGTCTGTCTACTAATCATTCTAATTTTTATGATCAGTACTGTTGACCCCAAACAAACTTCCCTCAACAAGTATGGAGTGCATCTCAACATTCAGCATCTGAGTAAAACCTATGGTCATTTGCAGGTTCTTCGCAATTTGACGTTGGAGATTGCTCCAGGCGAGTTTGTGGCAATCATTGGCAAAAGTGGCTGTGGCAAAAGTACGCTGCTCAGATTACTAGCCGGATTGGACGCACCAACTGAAGGACAAATTCAAATAGACGGCAATCCCTTAACTGGGTTGAATTCCCTTGCCAGGGTCATGTTCCAGGATGCGCGTCTGCTTCCTTGGCGGCGAGTGTTAGAAAATGTTGCGCTGGGATTAAAGCAACAGAGCCGCCAACAAGCCCATTGGGCGTTGCAGCAGGTCGGTCTGGGCGATCGCGCCTTTGATTGGACCACTATTCTCTCTGGTGGGCAACGCCAGCGCGTGGCACTGGCACGAGCACTCGTTACCCAACCCCAGTTGTTATTGTTGGATGAACCGTTGGGCGCGTTGGATGCCCTAACCCGATTAGAAATGCAACGTTTAATCCAATGGCTCTGGCAAGAACAACAATTCACCGCCATCCTGGTCACCCATGATGTGGAGGAAGCGATCTATCTTGCCGATCGGGTGATTGTGATTGAGCAAGGGGCGATCGCGCTGAACTTACCAATCCACTTGCAGCGACCCCGCAATCCAGGAAGCGCTGAGTTTGCCAAGCTCAAATTGCAATTACTAGAACAAATCGTAGGACGAGAGTGAATTCCTGTTTAGGATTAATTAAAGAACTGGGGCGAGGGCGAGGGCGAAGGTGTGGGAACCTGATCGCCCTCAGATTCACTGGGAGCATAACTAACAATGGATTTTACATTTTCTGTGTTAATTTGGACGACGGCAGAGAGTAATAGTAAACCAAAAGCTAACGTTGTGGCGATCGCTCCGCTTGTAATTGAAAGAAGTAACTGCATGATAATTTTGTAGAGTTATACGTCAAGTTTACGGTGAAGTATTCGAGCATTGCTCGAATACTTCACCGATTCATGAATGAGCTGACCTATGCTCCAGGACCTGTTTCGATCGGTGAGTCGGGGTAGGATGAATACTCTGTCCATGATCCCTCGTAGATCCGAACCTTAGGATATCCCAAAAGATACTTTAGAACGTGATATTGCAACGTGGCTTCTCGTCCGGTGCTGCACGTAACAATAATGTCGTCCTCTGGTGTGACATTGCGCGATGCCAGGATTTGGCGAATTTCATCCAACGGTTTCAATTGATGGAAGTTAGCTTCCCCAACAGTAAACGATACCCAAGGAATATTTTTAGCACCAGGAATATGGCCATTGCGTGCCCAAACCTGCTGCTCTCCTGAAAACAATTCAGGTGGACGTGGGTCAATGAACGTTACGCCCGGTTGACCAATCAGTTGTCTCACCTGATCGAGCGTCACCCGCAGTTGGGGTTGATCTCGCACCGTAAATTGACCCAGTGGGTAAGAGGGAAATTCTTTGCTAACAGGAAGTCCTGCGGCTTTATACCCTGCAAATCCACCATCGAGAACAGCAACGTTGCCGTGTCCAGTTCGATCGAGCAAATAAGCCACCATTGTTGTGCCTAATATGTCTCGCCCATCTGAATAAACCAGCACCTGGCTATCATCGTTGACCCCAGCTTGTGAGAACAAGGACTGCAACTTATCAGATTGCCAATACTGCACCGGCAGCACCCCATTGGGTCCTCGAAATGTATTGTCTGCAATATGCACCGCGTTGGGAACGTGCCCAGTGAAATAATCAAACGGATTCAGCCGCACATCCAGAATGCGTAAGTTGGGATCATTGGCGTGTTCTGCAACCCAAGTCGGCGCAACAAATTGTACGTTTGCGGCTGTGGTTGCAAAGGATGGTGCAAACGCCAGTAATGGGATGGCGATCGCCGCCCCAAACAGCGCAACAACAAATGCGACCAACTTAGATTTAAACAATTTCAACATCCGAAATCTAGCCCCCAAGCGGCTTCTATGCGATCTAAAACTCATACGAAAACTCCCTCAAAAGATTTTTTGGAAATCTACGCACCTGACTCTGCCCCCTATCTCCTAGATAGGGAGGGACAAATACCTATCGATCTCACAAACTACAGTAAGTTTATCGGTTTTGTGTAGTTTATGAGAAAAACTATCTCACACTACGGGAGCGATCGCAAGCAAAATTCGTTTTGCTGAATTGCTCAGCTAGAAAATTGGCACGTGCCTTTTGATTCATCCAGAAGGTTCATTGCTGGCATTCACGACCACAAAACCGATGCTCACTCAAGTAGAAGCACGAAAGGAGCCTGAGTCAGGATTCGATAAAATGGGGATAGCAAAT
>JAAUSV010000452.1 GCA_012032525.1 Leptolyngbyaceae cyanobacterium SL_7_1 | reverse complement strand
TTCCCCACACCGAGAGCGCCAGCGTTTTAGGGTACTCCCCCTGCTCCTGGGTGTAGCGCTCGATCAGCAACTCTGCGGCATGGCGTCCCACCTGCCACGCGCTTTCCGTCGGCAACGCCCGAATATCCACTGAGTAGAAATTTCGTCCGGTTGGCAACACATCTGGTCGTCCCCGTGTCGGTGCGCCGGACGCCCCGCTGGGCACGTAGCCCCCGTCCAAGCCCTTGAGCAGATGGGTGATTTCCTGGGAGGTTTGTTGGAGGGCGGGGAGCAGGCGATCGCGCATCCAGTTCAATTCGGTCTGAAGTAAGGGTGAGGGATGGGGAATGGGGACGAGGTAGGAAGGGATTGGACGAGGTGGGTGGCGTAGTGTTCTAGGAGTTCGATCGCGTCTCCGATGTTGCGCAGGGGGAGGGTGTCAGGATTGTGGGTGGCACAGATGAGGATCTGTTTCTCTGTCAAGAGAGCGGCGGGATCATCGGTGAGGGGATCGAGGTCTAAGCCCCAAGCGGCGGCGATCGAGCGAGTCAACCCCAAGCGCCCCTGTCCGGGATGGCGGGCGATCGCCACAATCAGATCGTGCAACGGGCGATCGCTGGGGCACTGGCCAAAAATGTGGAGTCCGTCACGAATCTGGGCTTCCTTCAATTCACACAGGTAGCCATCGAGGGAGGAAAGCAGGCAGGCAAGGGAGGGTTCTGAAGCGGAGGAACGGGCTTGGGTTGCCAGATCCAAGTGTAATTTTTCCTGGGCGAGCAGGGTGGTGATTCGATCGCCAATCACGGGCAATCGGGCTGGATTTAGGCTTTCTGCCTCGTAGTATTCGTCGATTAACCCTTCTAGTTGCTGCAACGAACCGTACAACTCGGCGCGGGTCATCGGTGGCGTCAGGTGATCGACAATCACCGCTTGGGCACGGCGTTTTTGCCTGTGCCCCTTCCCCCGGATCGTTGACAATAAAGGGGTATAGATGGGGCAACGCGCCCAACGCCACCTCTGGGTAACAGGTTTCTGACAACGCCACACTTTTACCTGGCAGCCATTCCAGGTTGCCATGCTTGCCGACGTGGACGATCGCCTGCACCCCAAATTCCTGACGTAACCAGTGGTAAAACGCCAAATAGTCGTGGGTGGGTTCCAGATCGGGAGCGTGGTAGTTCAACGATGGGTCGAGGTCGTAGCCCCGTGAGGGTTGCACACCCACAAAGACGTTGCCCAATTGTAGCCCGGCGATCGCCAATTCCTCCGGCAATTCCATTCCCCAACGATTCACCATCGCGGTTTGGATCACGCTGGGCAATGTGGCGAAGTAGGCTTCGTACCCCGATCGGGGCAAGGACTGCCGAACCAACCGCAACTCCCGCCCTTCCCCATCATTGGTCACCCCTTGAATCAGCCGCTGAATCAGCTCATCCCCCGTCTGGGGAATGTTTTCTACGGCATACCCTGCCGCCGCCAATGCCTTGAGAATTGCCACACAACTGGCAGGCGTGTCCAGTCCTACCCCATTTGCCAGACGGCTATCGCGGGTGGGGTAATTTGCCAGGATCAGCGCGATTCGCCGATCGCCCACGGGGGTTTGCTGCAACCGCACCCAGTTTGCCGCTAGCTCTGCGACCCAATCAATTCGATCGTCCACGGGTTCATAGCCCACCCCGTCCACTTGTAAGGCTGGATGGCGCCGCTGCACCGTTTTGAATGACACCGCCCGACTGATAATTCGCCCATCCACCTCCGGCAGTGCCACGTTCATCGCCGTATCCCTGGGGGAAAGCCCTCGGTGTTGCGATCGCCACTGCTCCTGCGTACCGCTGCTAAAGATCACTTGCAGTACGGGGACATTCAGCGTTTTCCAAAGGTCTAAGTTTAAGGACTCCCCGTCTAACCGGGCAAGGGAAAAACTGGTGGCATTCAACAACACTTGAATCTCAGGGGCAGCACTGGGTTGAAAATACTCCAACACCTGACGCTGCACATCGACCTCCCGCAGCGATGAGACGAACACGGGCACAGGCTGCAACGTTCGAGTGGCTAAGGCACGGCAGAGGCATCGATCGGAGCCAAATTTCCCGCCAGATAATGCGCTCGGTAAAATAGAACCCCCACGGTTGCTTGGTACGACCTGACTGGAGAAGGGGATTGCCAATCGTATCGCCCAACCGTCGGAACAGGCTGGGGCGATCGTACCGCATAATTCCCCCCTAACCCCTGATTTGCCAGGAATAGCAAGGCATTCAACCAATTGGCAACGCCGCCCTCGGTGAGATAGCGCCAGAGTTGATTGACGATGGTGAGGGGAACCGTGGAATGGCTGAGCAATTCTGCGTCGGGGCGATCGTCCCCCGGCAATACCAGCAACAAGGCTCCGGTTTGCTCTGCGACTTGGCGCACCACCTCCAAGCCGTAGGACCAGTAGGCGCGTCCACCTAGCAACCGCACGACGATGATTTGAGCGTGGGACAGCACGGTTTCGGCGTAGGTGTCGATCGCCAATTGTTGCTGCAAATTCAACAGATTCGCCGCTCGCACGGCGGCAAATCCGCTGGGCAACTGGGCATGGGCAGCCGCGAGGGTTTGGATATCGGTATCGGCGGCAGTCAGTAGGACGATGGGGGCAGGGGTCTGCTCAACAAAAATCACTCCCTCTGTGTCGGGCGTCCATCCACCCGGTAGAGTTGTTAATCGATGCATGCGTCTCTTTTACAATGAAGGGTAGGGGTTAAACGGATTTGCCATGCCGCACCCGATCGCCTACTGAGAATATCAGACAATTTCCCTTTAAGGTGGGGCAATGCCTGCCCTACCGTTTTTGTTGACTGTACCCATACACTGTGTTCGTTGACGTGTTGTTATGTTGAATTCTCGATCGGTTATGCTCTCCCACCCGTTATCCATAGCCACATTCACCCAACTACAGATGGTGTTACAAGCGATGGCAGAACCAGGGGAGGCAACACTGGTAACGCATCACGATTTCCCAGCCGCGATCGAGCCTGATCCCACGTCCGCTTCACTGTTTAGTGTATTCACCTCACCCGCTTTCAGTGCGCTGTTGACGGGTATCCAGGTCGAAACCTGGGTGACTCAAGTCGAGTTGACGTTTGCGCCAGAGGCGATCGCCCAGTTTCTCCACCAACTGGCAACGCACTGCCCCTCTGCTTGGCATGACCGTCTGCTCCAAGCCAGTTCCATTCCCCAACCCAATTCCACTCGGCAGAGCGAATTTACCCTGCGGCTCCTAGACGTTCTCTCTACCCCTGCCTCGGAACAAGACTTTACCCTGGCTCGGCAAATTGAGCAGGAGCGGTTGCTCCGGCAAGTCACCAGCCAAATTCGTCAAAGTTTAGATTTGCCAGTGATCTTGCAAACCGCTGTGGAGCAGGGACGAAAGTGTTTACAGGTCGATCGCCTGATTATTTATCAACTACACATGGCATCTGCCCACCCCATGGGAGGCTTTGTGATTCACGAAGCCAGAGCCTCTGAGCGATCGCCTCGGTGCTGCATTTGGGTGAAGACTCTGTGTTTTGAC
>JAAUSV010000036.1 GCA_012032525.1 Leptolyngbyaceae cyanobacterium SL_7_1 | reverse complement strand
ATTAATTTGGCAGGCGACGTGTGGTTGCTGCAACGCGACCCCCATCCCCTCTTCCCTCGCTATCAAATCGACCCAACCGAGTCGCGAGCGTTGTTTCAGGAAAAGGGCTGGAAAACGATCGTTGGCTTCCAGACCCGTAACCCCATCCACCGCGCCCACGAATACATTCAAAAGTGTGCGTTAGAAACGGTAGACGGGCTATTTCTCCACCCGCTGGTGGGAGCGACAAAGGAAGATGACATCGCCGCGGATGTGCGGATGCGGTGCTATGAACTGATGAGTGGAGCTATTCACTTTCCCAGTCGATCGCGTCATCCTTGCCATCAACCCCGCCGCCATGCGCTACGCCGGACCGAGGGAGGCAATTTCCATGCTTTGGTGCGGAAAAATTACGGCTGCACCCATTTCATTGTCGGACGCGACCATGCTGGAGTAGGAGACTACTACGGCACCTACGACGCCCAATACATCTTTGACGACGTTGACCCGGTGGCACTGGGGATTACGCCAATGAAGTTTGAGCACGCCTTCTACTGCACCCGAACGCACCAAATGGCAACCACCAAAACCAGCCCCAGCAAGCCAGAGGAACGGATTCACCTATCGGGCACAAAGGTGCGGGAAATGTTGCGACGGGGAGAATTGCCGCCACCGGAATTTTCCCGTCCCGAAGTGGCAGCGGAGTTGGCACGAGCCATGCGCGTTGCCATTGAAGCTTAGAATGGGGAGAAGTGGTTCGCGGTGCCTCGATCGTCATGCTTAAATCGTCAATAGACTCATGGGATTGAAGTGGGATTGAAGCGACGAGCATTTCTACACCAAGCTGGAGTCGCCCTGGCACTGCTAGGGTTGAGTGAGGTTGGGCTGGCGATCCGAGCCGATCGCTATCAACGGGCATTGGCTCAACCCACGCGCCGCAAGCTGGCGTTGCTGGTGGGGATTAACCCCTATCCTGAGCAGGTGTGTGATTGCCCGATCGGACGCGGCACCGCTCTCAGCGGTTGCCTCACCGATGTTGATTTGCAACGCGAACTGCTAATCCATCGCTTTGGCTTTCAGCCCAGCGACATCCTCACCCTGACCGATCAACAGGCAACCCGGGAGGGAATTGAAGTCGCATTCTTGCACCATCTGGTGGAGCAAGCTCGTCCGGAGGATGTGGTGGTGTTTCACTTTAGTGGGTTGGGCAGTCGCGTCCGGTTGGCAGACTCCCAGGAGCAAAATGCACTGGTGCCGATCGACGGACTCCTGCCCACCCAGGAAGACGCTGCCATCAACGATTTATTAGAAGAAACCCTGGGGTTGTTGCTGCGATCGCTCCCCACGCGGCAAGTGACGACCGTGCTCGACCTCAGCTACAGCCATGGGGATGAGATTTCGGGATTGCGGATTCGGGCGCGTCCTAGCACCCCCAGTGGACAACCCAACCTGGCAGAAATTGCCCTGCAAAAACAATTGCTATCCTTTGCTAAATCCAAACCGGCAGCGTCAACCATGGAGCGATCGGACTTTCCAGGGGTGGTATTGACCGCTGCCGATCTGTATCCGGGGGCGATCGAGGGGCAGTGGAGCGGCTTTAGTGCAGGTTTATTTACCTATGCCCTGACCCAGCAATTGTGGGAAACAACCCCTAGAACCACCCTACAAATTGTCCTCAGCCGCACAACCACCCATCTCAACCAGTCTGTGGGGTTGGGGCAACAACCTCGCCTCAGTGGGCAACGCCAGTCCTTGTTGGCGCCCTACTACACTCCCCCCCTTGCTCCCCCCGCCGATGGGGTGATTCGAGCGATCGAGGAGGATGGACAGACTCTGCAACTGTGGATGGCGGGGTTGCCTAGTTTGGTATTGGAGCACTACGGCACCTCTGTGTTTGCCGTGGTGGCTCCAACCCCATCCACCCCAGAATTGAGGGTACAGGTAAAATCACGGGAGGGATTGGTGATCAAAGCACGCCCCTGTTGTGCCAGCGAGGTGGCAACACCGCTGCCACCTGCCATCGTCGGACAGTTGGTGCAGGAGCGGGTGCGTGTCTTACCACGGGCTGTGGGACTGGCGATCGCCCTTGATGACAGCCTAGAGCGGATTGAACGGGTCGATGCCACCAGTGCCCTCGCAACGGTTGCCCGCGTCTCAGTGATTGCCACCGGAGATCAGCCCACGGATTATGTGTTTGGTAAAGCGAATGGAGCGGCTCAAACCCTTGCCACCTCCTTTGCCCCAGACTCAGTTGAGGAATCAATCCCGCTGCCAACCAATCTGTCGCCAGCCCACAATGGCTACGGCTTATTCAACATCGGCCACACCGTCGTTCCAGGCACGGTGATTGAAACTAGCGAAGCGGTCAAAACCGCGATCGCTCGGCTGACCCCCAAGCTGCAAACCTTATTAGCCAACAAGTTACTGCGCCTGACCAGCAATTCTGGTTCATCGCGTTTGGGGGTACGAGCCAGCTTGGAGATGGTCGCCCCCCGCGATCGCCTGATTGCTCAGCAAGAAACGAGCCGTGCCCAACCGCCCTTGCCGGAAGCCAAGCTGGCAGCCCTGGGGGTGGGGGATGACGATTTGCCCGTGGTGCCGATCGGTAGCCGGGTGCGTTATCGCTTACAAACGATAGCGATCGCCCCCTCTACGTGATTGGCTTGGGCTTGGAGAGCAATGGGACTGCCATTGTCCTGCAACCCGCTGTTGCCTCTGGCGGGGTGGTTCCTCCTGGAGAAATGCTTGTCCTGCCACAACGCCAGTCTTCCTCAGATTGGTTAATCAACCCGCCGGTAGGGTTGGTGGAAACCCATCTGATCTTTAGCAGCGCCCCTTTTCAGGAGACCTTGGTGGCACTGCGATCGGCTGGCTTGAGCAACGACACGGTGTATAAATTTGGGGCGATCGCCAATCCCCTTGATGTCGCCCACGCTGTGTTGCAGGATTTGCACCAAGCCAGTGCCCTAAGCAATGGAGATTTATCCACAGAAGGATACAGCTTGAATGTGGATGAGTGGGCGACCTTGAGTTTTATTTACCGGATCAGTGAAGCCTGAGCCCATTCCCAACTTGGCGAACATGTTAAGGCGATTCTTAAGAACGATTCCCTTTCGCTGTAATGCTGGTAGGGTAGTCTATATTCGCCAAAATTGTTCCAGCCTCAGTTGAAAAAGCGTCATTAACGCCAACGTCCCTAACCCCAACGTCACTAACACTATGGATGTCAAACTGATATTGATTGCCTTGACGCCCGTATTTATCGCAGCGTGCTTGTTTTTTGGAACGCGCAACGGGTTCTACGATTCGGACAACTATCACGGTAATGGTTCCGCCCACTGAAGAGTTTGGTTGTGACAGAGTTGCGCTGTTTACCCTATGGCGTCGGTCATGCCGACGAAGGGGTTTGTCTTTTGGTGCAATTAGGTCCCTACCGGGTGCTGCTAGATTGTGGTCTTGCGGATATTACGCCACTTCTGAGTGAATCACAGACCCCACCCGCCGACCTAGTATTGTGCTCCCATGCCCATGCAGACCATGCCAGAGGGCTGCTGGCGCTGCATCAAGCCTTTCCCCAGTTGCCCATCTATGGCAGTGAGGTAACTACCCAGCTACTGCCGTTAAATTGGCGATCGAGCGACAGACAGAGTGCTTCCTTCTGTCGGGCACTGCCTTGGCGATCGCCCGTTGAGTTTCAAGAGGGGTTGAGTGCAGAGCTGTTTCCGGCTGGGCATTTGCCCGGTGCAGTGGCTGTTTTGCTCACCTACACCACACCGCTGCGCTCCTATAGTTTGTTCTACACAGGAGATTTTCTTCTGTCTAATTCCCGGTTGGTGGAGGGCTTGCCCCTGGAGGAGTTGCGGGGATTGAAGCCCGATGTCTTGATTGTAGAAGGCACCTATGGCACGGCGCGGCATCCCCACCGCCGCCAGCAGGAAAATCGGTTTGTCGATCGCTTGCAACAGGCGATTGCCAATCAACAGTCCATTCTCCTGCCCACGCCGACCTTGGGATTGGGTCAAGAATTGTTGATGTTGCTGCGCAGTCATCACCATTTCACCGGGCGCGACATTCCCATTTGGGTGGATGGGACAGTGGCAGACGGCTGCGACAGCTACCTAGAGCTCACTGCCCTACTTCCCCAGCGCCGTCCAGAATTTTGCCCGCCACCAACCCCTGTTTTGGGACGATCGCATCCGCCCCAAAGTGCGTCGCTTGCCCACCAACCCAGAAGGGATCAGCGATGTCCTTTCCGATACCACCCCCTGCCTTGTAATCACCGATTGGACGGTGCCGCTGATGCGCTACTGCCAGTTCAACAGCAATCCCTGGTTGCTGCTGCTACCCCAATCGGCTGGTCAGGGCAATTCGATCGAGTGGAATGTGCAACAACAGATCCGATCGTCATCGGCGCTGCAAACCCTGATCCAACTCAGGCAATTAGAGGTTGATAGCTATTTGCTTAGCGATCATTGTGATGGGGCAGGCACTACCCAACTGATCCACAATCTGCGCCCCCAGCACGTTGTGTTTGTCCACGGCACACCCACCTACCTAGCCGATTTGACCGGGCTAGAAGAATTGCAAAATCGCTACCAGCTCCACTCCCCGTCTTCCGGTATGGTGGTAGAGCTGCCCGTTGGTGAGACTTTCCTCCAACCAGCCGCTCCAGAAAGCAACTATCAAGGGGAAGTCGTCGAGCTAGAAACCACCGTGCAGTTTACGCTGCCCATAGCACTCACTAGCGATCCGCGCTGGCAGGAATTTGCCGATACGGGGTTGGTGGAGGGTCGTTGGCAAGGCGAAGAACTGGTGCTGCGGGGACTAACACAACGCGAATTGCTTAACCAAGCTAATACTGCCCTGCCAGCCTCTCCCTTGGAGTGTTGTGAAATTTGTCTGTTTTATCGCGGTCAACGCTGTTGGAACCAGGCTTCCCCCCTCTATGGCTTTAGGGTGACGCCAGACGGCTATTGCCCAGCGTTTGAGTCCTTGCCTTCCTAGATTCGATCGCCCAACAAAGGGTACATAGAGCACAACTCCCCCCACTGGTAGAGGGAAAATTCTTAATAAAAGCTTAAGATTTAGTCTTGAAATTGTTTTGTAAATCGATTACTTGAGTCCTCTTCGATGTCAATAACAGAGAGATTCAAGTAACTAAAAACATTAAAGTGATTTGCATCACATTTTTTGAATTTTTGTCTAAAGATTGGTTAAAGAATACATCTAGTTTTGTTGCTTGATCGAGGTTTGAAGTGATGTTTGGTCATTGTGTGCCATGGGCAATCAGTTAGATTCAGCTTTGGGATCGCTTACGCAGAGAGCGATCCCCCAATTAATTTTTCCAACGATTGGTTTGCTAATTTCTGAAACTGATGACATACTTTAATTAAGGTTTAAATCAATTTCTAATTATTAACGTTCATTTGTTTCGATTAAATTAATTAGAAATTAATCATTTTTGAAGCTGAATTTGTCACGATCGCCATTCTTAGTGCGATCGCCTATCCCTTTGGTTCAATCCACTGTTTTGATCCCTTATTGAGAAAACTAACAATGCATTCTGTTCAAACCATTCATTGTCCAAATTGTGGTAGCTCCGCCGAACGGCACCATTTAGCCACTAATCAGCTCATCCGCACCCAGTGCCCGACCTGCGACTATTTGATGATTACCTGTGCCCGCACAGGCAATGTTGTAGAAGCCTACGCGCCGGGCATTGCGATGACTGGAGTATCCCTCAGTCGATCGGTGGGAGGAGCGGTTAAACCGCTGATTGCTAAGCTTGAGCGATCGTCTCTAGACCAGCGTTGCTACCAAGCGATCAAGGTCTAAATGCTGCTCCATCAACTGCCGGATGCACTGGACTTTAATCGGCTCGTGCAACCGGACTTGCCCAAAGGTTCGATCAATAATTTCTACCGCCGTTAGGGTGTCTAGGTCAACGGAAAGGATGGGCACCTCTAAGTCCTCAGCCCGTGCTAGCACCTGATCGGAGGGGGGAATTTGCCCAGTCAAAATCAGGCAGTGGGTGGAGGTTTCCAACGCGGCAAGTTGAATATCGGTGCGATCGCCCCCCGTTACCACCGCCATGTTGTGTGCCTTGCGGAAATATTTGAGAGCAGCATTCACATTCATCGCTCCGATTTTCAGGCTTTCGACCATCAGATCGAGGCGATCGGGGCGGCAAAGGACTTGGGCATCGAGTTGGTGAACCAATTCAGTGACACTAACGCTGCGTAACACATTGTTGCGAGGCAACGCTGCCAATACCCGGATGCCATGGGTTTCCAAAAACGGTCGGATGTGGGCTTCCGCCATCTCGGCTTGATCGGTGGGAATGTCATTGATCAAGATGCCCACCAAGCGATCGCCCAGTTGATGTTTTGCGGTTAATAGGGCATCCACCATTAATCCTGAGTGGAACCGGGTAACTAAAATAATCCCTGCATCGATCGCCTCTGCCATCTGCACCAGCGAGAGATTAAATAGGCGACCTTCTTCCAATGTGCCGGGTCCTTCCAGTAGCACCAAATCCACACCGTCAGTCCACATCGATTGACGCAGCAGTTGCAGGTAATCGATCTGCTCCTTAGCTTGAATCCGCTTGGCGATCGTTGTTTCGTCGAGAAATAGCAGGGTGGGTTGGAGGCGATTGGAAGGTAACGCTAGCACCTCCGCCATCAGTCGTACATCCTCATCCATCTCATCCGCCTGAGATTGATTTAGACAGGTGCCCACTGGCTTGCCGTAGGAAATTTCTAGACCCCGATGGCGCAACTGAGTTGCAATGCCTAGCACCGCCGCCGACTTGCCACTATAGGCTTCTGGAGACCCGATGATTAAATACTTTGGTTTTGGCACACCTTCACTCCTACAACCACATCGTCTGAGACTACGCTCCATTAAAACTGGCGCAAAAACCGCAGGTCGCTGGCGTATAAGCGACGAATATCATCAATTTGGTGTAACACCATGGCAAACCGTTCTACCCCAAACCCGGCTGCAAACCCTGTGTAGACCTCTGGGTCATAGCCAACTGCCTTGAGGACGTTTGGGTCAACCATGCCGCACCCCATCACCTCTAGCCAGCGTCCGCGCCAGCGCACGTCTACTTCGGCAGATGGCTCGGTGAAGGGGAAGAAACTAGGACGTAAGCGGACTTCGATCTCGCCAAACATCTCTTCCAAAAAGACCTTCAATGTTCCCTTGAGGTCGGTAAAGGTCAAACCCTCATCCACCGCTAAGATCTCAATTTGATGAAACACTGCCGCATGGGTGGCATCCACTGTGTCGCGACGATAACACCGCCCCGGAGCTACAATCCGCACGGGTGGCTCATTGGTCTCCATATAGCGGATCTGCACGTTGGAGGTGTGGGTGCGGAGCAGGTTGCCATCGGGCAGATTGAATGTATCCTGCATATCCCGCGCTGGGTGGTCGATCGGGAAATTGAGCGCTTCAAAGTTGTAGTAGTCCAACTCCACCTCCGGACCTTGGGCAACCGTGTACCCTAGCCCCACAAAAATGTCTAACACCCGATCGATCGTGCTGGTAATTGGGTGCGATCGCCCCTGGGGGTGAAATACTCCAGGCATGGTCACATCCAAGGTTTCAGCCACAAGCTGTGCCTCGATTTGAGCAGTTTGCAGAGTCGATCGCCCCTGCTCAATCGCCCCTTGAATGGCTTCTTTGACCTCATTGGCTTGGGCACCGATCCGGGGACGCTCTGTGGCATCCAACTTGCCCATACTGCCAAGCACTTGGGATAGACTACCTTTTTTGCCGAGATACTTGATCCGAAGTTGTTCAAGCTGGTCTAGGGAGCACTAGAGGCGATGCCTCTAGTGCTTCTTGCTGCAACGCTGTCAATTGAATTCCCAAATCATCAGAGGGTGAAGTCGTACTCATAGGGTCAGTAAAACGAACTGTAATGTAGCAGTTAAGTGATTTGGCGACTAGCGCTCCATCCCAATATCATCTTTCCTAGTTTACTTGGATTTGCCAATGCCACGCCCTGCTTCAGCAGACTCGGTCAGTAAAATGCCCCTTGCATCCCTCAGCAATACAGGTTCTTCTGGTTTTTGTCCTGGTTGTAGCGAATCGTTATAATGCCCATGATTACACCCTTTCATTCTTGCCCTATCCATGAACCTTTTGATTAGCAATGATGATGGTGTGTTTGCCCTGGGCATTCGCACCCTGGCAAATACCTTAGCCGACGCTGGGCATCATGTAACGGTTGTTTGCCCGGATCGAGAGCGATCTGCCACAGGACACGGCTTGACCCTACACGACCCCATCCGAGCGGAACAAATCGCATCGATTTTTCATCCAACCATTAAAGCCTGGGCATGTTCTGGTACTCCATCTGATTGCGTCAAACTGGCGTTGGGAGCGTTGCTTGAAACCCCGCCCGATATGGTGCTCTCTGGCATCAATCATGGGTCTAATCTGGGCACCGATGTCCTCTACTCCGGCACCGTGTCTGCCGCCATGGAAGGCGTGATCGAAGGCATTCCCAGTATTGCGTTTAGCTTAGCAAGCTTTACTGTCAAGGAACTTTCAACCCGCCGCAGATTTTGCCCGATCGCTCCTGTTGCAGTTGATCAAGCACGGATTGCCCAACGCCACCCTACTCAACGTCAATATTCCTGCTGTTCCTGCCGAGCAGATTGCGGGAGTTGCCGTAACTCGCCAAGGCATCCGTCGCTACATCGATCTGTTTGAAAAACGCATTGATCCGCGGGGAAAAACCTATTACTGGTTAGCCGGAGAACTACTGGAAGATGTGAATGAAGAACTAGGATCGCCCTTGGTCCAAGACGCAGATTGTTCCAAGATAGAGTTAAAATGGATGAATGAAATCATGACAGATGTGCAAGCCATTCGTCACAACTACATTACGCTGACGCCGCTCCAATACAACTTAACCTGTGTTGCGGGTTTGGCAAATTTACGCGAATGGCAGCTAGACTAGTTTAGACCCTATTTATTCTACGGTCAGTTTAGCTAGAGCTATAAGAGTTAGAGCTACAAAAGTTAATCGTTTTGATCAGAGAGATTAGCGGAAGCAACGAAGTTAAGGGTGTAGAATTATTAAGTTTAGCGGGACACTTTTCTCCAATTCGGGAAGCCTTACTCTATAAGTTAAGAGGAAATGCCAAGAAGGAGTGTGCCAAGAGGGAGTGCTTTAGGGATCTCTACCAACCCATCACCAATGCTGGATTCTTGCCCCTGTAGTATGTCAATTTCAATTAACTTAACGTACGATGAGAAAGGTGCTCACCCTCAGGAGTAAGGTTTAGCCCTAAGACTTAGTGGAAAGCGGTAAGGAACGCTCATGCCTATCATGCAGGACCAATTCACCGTTCACTTCTGGGGTGTTAGAGGCAGTATATCTTGCCCTGGACCAGAGACGGTTCGCTATGGCGGTAATACCTCTTGTATTGAAATGAGGGTTGGAGGTCACCGTCTGATTTTTGACGGGGGAACTGGGTTGCGAGTTCTGGGGCATACCCTGCTGCGAGAAATGCCCATCGAAGCCTACATGTTTTTTACCCACTCCCATTGGGATCACATCCAAGGGTTTCCCTTCTTTACCCCTGCGTTTATCAAAGGCAATCGCTTCAAAATCCATGGGGCGATCGCCCCAATGGTTCCACCATTGAGCAGCGGTTAAACGACCAGATGCTCCACCCCAACTTCCCCGTCCCGTTACAAATTATGGGGGCAGATCTGACCTTTTGCGATCTAGAGGTGGGAGAAACCGTTGAGATTGACGACATTGTGGTCAAAAATGCCCTGCTCAACCACCCTGGCGAAGCCGTGGGTTATCGAGTAGAGTGGCGGGGACATGCGGCTGCCTATATTTCTGATACCGAGCATTTTCCCGATCGCCTTGACAAAAATGTCCTCTGGCTTTGCCAAGATGCCGATGTCATGATCTATGACGCCACCTACACGGATGAGGAATATAACTCGGAGCGATCGAGTAAAGTTGGCTGGGGACACTCCACTTGGCAAGAAGCTGTGAAGGTGGCAAAAGCAGCAAACGTTGGTAGACTAATCATTTTCCACCACGACCCCCTACACAACGACGAGTTTATGGATCGGGTTAAGGAAAATACGGCAAAACAGTTTGCTAACAGCGAGGTTGCCTGGGAAGGGTTGGAAATTGACCTGCTAGCTCCTTCTTCTCGGTTACCAGCCCTAGAATCATCCTCTGAAATCAAAGTATCCGCTTAACTCACTTCTCTTCGATGTTCTGTTTCCCTTGTTTCTGAAGCTTGGAGACACCCTGTTAAAGGCTTTCTCTCCCTTCGTTGATTGAGGAGCAGAGTTTGTATATTGGCATCGTCAGGCAGAGCTAAACGGCAAGAGTTTCTTTTGTCCGTACTCCCCGTCCTCCTGCCGTCTTCCCCCTCCTACTGTTCACAACCTCCAGTCTGCTAGATAATGGAAGGGTTTTTAGACAATTAAGCGATCAGCCAACCACCATGCGAACTCATTACTGCGGTCATCTCCGACCCGAACATCTGGGAGAAACAGTCACATTGTTTGGTTGGGTAGACCGTCGGCGCGACCATGGCGGCGTCATTTTTCTTGATCTGCGCGATCGCACAGGCATCGCCCAAATTGTCAGCGATCCGGAGCGCACTCCCGATTCCTATGAAGCGGCGGGAAATTTACGCAACGAGTATGTCGTCAAAATTGTCGGACGGGTATTGCAACGTCCGCCGGAATCCCTCAATCCCAAGTTGCCAACGGGGGAGGTCGAGATCTACGCCGATCGAATTGAGTTGTTGAACGCGGTGAGGCGACAGTTGCCCTTTCAGATTTCTGTCTCTGAAACCGAATCGGTGCGGGAGGAATTGCGACTCAAGTATCGCTATCTCGATTTGCGACGAGAACGCATGGCACACAACTTGCAACTGCGTCATCAGGTGATCAAGACCGTGCGCCGCTATTTAGAAGATGGGCATGGATTCATTGAAGTAGAGACCCCCATCTTGACTAAATCCACTCCAGAAGGAGCAAGGGACTATTTGGTTCCCAGTCGAGTGCATCCGGGGGAGTTTTTTGCTCTGCCCCAGTCACCGCAGTTGTTTAAGCAGTTGTTGATGGTGGCGGGGTTCGATCGCTACTATCAGGTGACGCGCTGTTTTCGCGATGAGGATTTACGTGCCGATCGCCAGCCCGATTTCACCCAACTGGACATGGAAATGAGCTTTATGAGCCAGGAGGAGATTTTTGAGCTGAATGAGGGCATGTTGACCAACCTGTTTCAAACCGTCAAGGGCATTGAGCTGCCCTGTCCCTTTCCTCGGTTGACCTACGCAGAAGCACTAGATCGCTATGGCACTGACAAACCCGACACGCGGTTTGGACTGGAATTGGTCAATGTCTCCAACCTGCTGAAGCAGTCTGGGTTAAAGTATTTGCCGATGCCGTCAGCAAGGGTGGGGTGATTAAAGTGTTGCCCATTCCCAACGGCAATGATGTAATTTCTAATGTGCGGATTAAACCGGGCGGCGATCTATTCAATGAAGCTGCCACGGTCGGAGCCAAAGGGCTTGCCTACATTCGGGTGCGTGAGGCAGGAGAGATCGACACGATCGGGGCAATTAAGGATAACCTCACCGAGGCTCAGAAGCAGGAATTACTACAAGTGACGGGTGCAAAACCAGGACATTTGCTGCTGTTTGGTGCAGGGGAGACTGCCACCGTCAATAAAACCCTCGATCGCCTACGTCAGGTTGTCGGTAAGGAATTGGGACTGATTGACCCAGACAAAACCCACCTGCTGTGGATCACCGACTTTCCCATGTTTGAATGGAATGCCGATGAAAAACGACTAGAAGCCTTGCATCACCCCTTCACTGCTCCCCACCCGGAGGATCTAGCGGATCTAAAAACCGCTCGTGCCCAAACCTACGATTTGGTCTACAACGGCTACGAGATCGTCAGCGGTAGCCTGCGGATCTATCAACCCGATCTTCAACAGCAGGTGTTTGAGATTATTGGACTATCGCCGGAGCAAGCCCAACAAAAGTTTGGCTTCCTGCTGGAGGCATTTGAGTTTGGTGCACCTCCCCATGGAGGACTAGCATTTGGACTCGATCGCCTCGTGATGTTGCTTGCAGGCGAAGAGTCAATTCGGGATGTCATTGCTTTTCCCAAAACGCAGCAAGCTCGCTGCTTGTTGACCAATGCCCCCTCTGAGGTAGATACACGGCAACTAAGGGAACTTCACATCGCCCCGATCGCTACAACCAAGCAACATTAAACCGCCAAGCAGTCACCTGGGCAGTTTTGTCAGGGCATATGCCCTGGCAAAACTGCCCGGCGCTGTGGCAATGAACTGTGAAACTGAACACTGGTTAGCTCAACTACGAGAAGAACTAGCTAGCATGCCGCCGATATAGCCGCTCCAAAGTTGCGCCAGTTCACGAGCACGCTGGTGCCAGCCCGGAGCAACTTGATACATGCGGCGGGGTCTTCCCCGTCCTTCCACTTTCTTCCAGTAGCCAGTGATGGCAGCAGCATCCTCTAGAAATTTGAGAGCGCTGTACAAAACCGTGTCAGAAAGTCGATAGGTGGGATGCTCTACTTCAAGGAGTTGAATCAACTCTGTTCCGTAGGAATCCTTGCGTAGGAGTACATCAAGTACGTAGCAAACCGCTAATTCTTTGTTTAAGTAAAGCGGCGGTGGATTGCGAAAGTATTGGTAGATATCTTCAAATGTTGTCATAGCTCATCCAAATCCATCAGTTAGTCGAGTAGGACTAGAGTATCTACGGCAAACGCCCTAGATTACGGTAGGTCAGTCGGTATGACTCTGGCTTGGGGAAATACGAATTGTTGCGATTCACTCAACATCCTTTGGGCACAAGTGGGGGGTCACTGCCGCACCCTAAGGAAATAGGTCACGTGGTTTGGCGATCGGGTAGGTGACGATCAACCTAGTATCAACCTTCTATTGATAGCTACACTCAAACCATGGCTTAGCAGGGTTATGTGTTGGACTACTTATAGTCTTTGCTATTTACAGTCTTTGCTACGAATAGTTTGATACTGTCAGATAATAATCATAATTTTAGCGGCTGAATTTTGGTTCATCCTGAAGTGTCAGAATCAAGGGTGGCACAAGAGAGGTTAATCTACCAGAAGGTATATTCTACGCTGCCCATTCTAAAACGAGATTTCCATTTTGGAAGAAATACTGGCAAAATCCAGATAAAAGGGGCAATTCCATAGAATTGCCCCGAAATATTTCCCTATTTGGGCTAAATTAAGAATTTTTAACAGGGAGGGTTGAGTTACATGCCCAATTCCGCCAAAATGTCTGCCGCATGGCTGTCAGTCTTCACACTCTCGTAAACCTTGATGATTGTTCCTTCACCATCGATTACGTAGGTAACGCGCTTGGAGTAGCCCCCTCCAGAGACGTCGTAGGAATTGGTTAATAGACCATCCACATCTGCCAATAGGGGAAAGGGAAGATTAAATTTTTGAGTAAACGCTTGGTGCGATGCCTCATTGTCCATGCTCACCCCAAGCACAACCACATCCTTGCCCTGATAATCCCCATAGGCATCCCGGAAACCACAGGCTTCCTTTGTGCAACCGGGAGTATCATCTTTGGGATAGAAATATAGTACGACCGTTTTACCCGCAAAATCAGCCAGGGAGACTGCGTTGCCTTGGGTGTCATTGACTGTGAACGCAGGCGCTTTTGTACCGACAGACAGTGCCATAGGAATTTGCTCTATTTTGTAAATAAACGGTTACGAGGATTTATCTTAAACCGATTGGGAGTTATTCGGTATTATCTGAGCGCTAATCCTCCAGTTCTATGATGACAGGGGTGTGGTCGCTGGGTTGGGGAAGCTGGCGAGGAGCAACATCGATTGTGCAAGCGATCGCCCGTTCGTATAACGGTGCCGAGAGGTAGTGGTGATCGATTCGCCAACCCAAGTTGCGCCGAAAAGCCGCCGCCCGGTAGTCCCACCAACTGAAGTGTCCCCCGTCTAAATGGAATTTGCGAAACCCATCTGCCAATCCCAGTTCTAAAAGGGCGTGGGTCAGGGCAGTGCGTTCGGCATCCGTTGCCATCACCATCTGTTCTCGTCCACTGGGATCGTGGATATCGCGATCGTCGAGGGCAACATTAAAGTCTCCACAGACCAAAAGGTTGGGATAGCTGGACAAGAGGGCTTGTAAGTAGAGGCGCAATTGCTTTAGCCAGCGTAGCTTGTAGTCATACTTTTCGCTGCCTACAGCAGAGCCATTGGGCACATAGAGGTTGACCAAGCACACCTCCCCCAGCACTCCTTGAATCACTCGTTTTTGTTGATCTAGGTCAGGCTCCGCCACATCCACCACAGGGGCAAATCCCGTATTCACACGATCGAGTGGAGCACGACTGATCAGCGCCACTCCGTTGTAGGATTTTTGTCCGTAGACGTAGCAGTGATACCCTAGCTCAACGAAGGGGGCTTGGGGGAAGTCCGCATCCGTCACCTTCGTTTCCTGGAGGCACAGCACATCGACCGCCGTGGCTTGCAACCACTGGGTGACTAGATCAAGCCGAGTGCGGATGGAATTGACGTTCCAGGTGGCAATTTTCATTCACTGCATGCAAAGAAGTCCAGATTTAGTGTAGTAGAGTCGAGTCCTCTGTGGGGGGTTTGGCATTGCCAAACCCCTACTTCTAATTGGGTTAACGCAGCATGGCTCCGGTGCCGCCATCCGCCGGATCGAGGAATGGGCGTAGATCGATGCTGGGGCGATCGCTCATCCGTCGCTGCTGTCTGCCGGGCAAGTTTAAGTTGAGTGCCTCGCCAATTCGGCTAAAAATATCGTCTTCGCCTGCAAAGGTGACAACACCATCGGTGCGTTGACCGCTGTCAGCAACGGCGATATTTTCAAAGACGCGATCGCGGGTGGCGATGGGGTCTTGTCCGGGGGGCACCGTGAAGACAATCCGGCAATTGGGATCAAATTCGGTGGTGACGCAAACAATGTCGTAGCCATTTTCAACGCTGGTTTCCAGAGCTTGCAGGCGATCGGGACGGTAAAGTTCTAATCGCCGACTAATTTCATTGCAACGACGCTCTGGTGTCCAACCACCGCCAAGTTGGGTGGGAGTTGCCCAGGCATAGGCTTGGTCGGGCTGGCTTTCAGGGTAGTACACCACCGTGTAGTTGCCCTCGATCACATTGCAGGCAAAGCGGGTGCCATCGATTGGGGAAGGGGTAGAACGATCGGGTTCTAACTGTTTGCCATTCACCTCAAATGGGGTGGGGGCGGCGATCGTACTACTGCCCATTAGTCCGAGGGCGGCAGTGGTGAGGAGAGCTTTTTGAGCCATGGAGTGGTTAGTCGCGGGGATGTGAGTGGAGCCATAGGATTTTTTTAAGCAGAAATTCTAGGATTGGTCATTGAGCTATAAAAATAGACGTTAGTTGCAGGGGATTGTGCCCTAGAAACGGTTTGAAGCCCTTGGCTAACAAATTGTCGTCCAATACACATAAAGAAAATCTATATCTTTGATGACAAATTTCAGTAAAGTTTTATGACGAAATGGCTGTGTCTGTTGCTACACTATTTTTTGGAAAAGGAATCGTTCCTTGTGTAGATATCCTAAACCCCTGCCGATTTGGGAACGCGCAGATGGGTTTCTTTCGATTGAGAGACTATTTTTACGGTTATTGGGGCTGACTTCTTCCAACGAAGTCAGCTTTTTTATTGGTTGAAGATGCCAGCGATCGCCCGGATCAAGGTTTCAGAAGTTCTGGGGGGTTTGAGGAATAAAGGTGCACAATTTGCAATCCGAGGTATCCTTAAGGGCAAAATCGATGGGCGATGGGGAATTTGGAGCGATCGCTCCCACTTAAGGAGAAACTGTGATGCATCAACGTCATTGGATTTGGGGTCGGCGGATTTGGGGACTGGTCGGATTGGGGATGATGGTGGGGGCGTGTGGGGGAGAGCCGACGGACACTGCCTCGCCGATCGCCCCATCGCCCACCCCCAATCCTTCCTCCAGTGTATTTGCCAGTCCTACTGGGGTTGGGTCAGCAACCGTTCCTCCCATCCAACCCCTGGCAGTTCCCCTAATTCCTCCCACCGGAGCGGCTGAGCGGTTGCCACAGGTCTCGGTTGGTCGAGGCGATCCCTTTAGCGCGGTTTCCAACGCTCCGACTGTTTCGATCGCCCCCGCTACCCCTACTGCAGAACCTACTGTGGAACCAGTTGCAGCCGCCCCTACCCCTCTGCTTCCTCAGCCCCTCTCCACGGTGCCCACAACTCCCCTACCTGTGCTAGTTCCCGCTCAGCCTGCCCTTCCCCAAGTCCCTGTGGCAACTCCAGCCGCTCCGGTACAACCCGACATTCAGGTCAGTGGGGTGGTGCAGATCGGATCAAAACTGAGTGCGATCGTCGAGCTTCCGGGTGAGACGAGTCGGTATGTGTCTGTGGGCGATCGCCTGGGCAATGGGGCATTGGTACGTCGCCATCGAGATGGTAGGACAACCCAGGGTAATTTTTGAACAAAACGGTCGGGAAATCGTCAGAAATGTTCTGTAAAGGGATTCCTTAACGATTTGCAATACCCGGTATGACCCATCCAGGGGGCAGTGAGCTATTGTTTAGGAAGTTGTGCGTAAGTTAGATATGACGCCCCCTTTCAAACATCGCTCCCTGTCTACAGCTTCATCCAAGCGTCCGATCGAACCAACCCTCAACTTCCAAAGCTCCTATATCTGTCCCATTTGCCGTCACGGACACATTAGTGAATTGGCAATGATGGATGCATTTGCCTGCGATTTTTGTCGCCATATTTTTACCGGAAACCTGCAACAGCAAACCGTTCAAGTGGTAGACAGTACCCAGCCGATGGTTTGGCGGTGGAGTGGGCGAAACTGGCAAGCCATGCATCGGGGAGATGCCAATCTCACCGTTGTTATTTGGCTGATGGGGATGGGGGTGATGCTGCTACCGCCCACGCTGATATGGCTTTCCTCCTATATTTTTCCACCGCTGCCGGGGAGTCGTTGGGCATGGTTTCCGGCTGTGTGGGTGGGGTGCACTTTCCTGGTGCATTTTCTGATGGTGGCGTGGTTGCTGGCTGAGCACTATCAATTCTCTTTCTACGTCTCTAGCAAAATCCGGTTGCAGACTCTGTTCGATCGGCGCTAGCGCGGGGGGGATTACGGTTATCCCAAGTGGTTCATTTTTGGGGTCTGCGCAATCATGGAAAGAGACAAAGCTTACAAGCGCTGAATCCTTTCGCCCGTCTCCGCCATCCAGCATGAGTGCAACCTACAAAGCCACTGGCATCAATCTCAAAGCGTCTCCTTTGGGGGAATACGATCGCCTCCTGACGATTTTGACCAAAGAGTTTGGGTTGGTTCGGGCAGTGGCACCGGGTAGCCGCAAGCACCAATCCAGCCTGCGAGGACGCAGCGGGTTATTTGTGATCAACCAACTGCTGATCGTCAAAGGTCGCAGCCTAGACAAAATCATTCAAGCGGAGAGCTTAGAGTCGTTTACCGGGCTAGGGCAGGATCTGGGGAAGCTAACGGCAGCGCAATATTTAGCTGAGTTAACCCTGTTTCAAGCTCTGAGTGAGCAGCCCCAAAATGAGCTGTATTCTCTACTGCAAGAACATTTAAGTCGGATCGAGCAACTGCCCAGAGAGGCAACGCTTGCCTGCTTGACCCAAGGCATTTTTCACTTGCTAGCCCTGGCGGGATTAGCCCCGCAGGTGCACCACTGTTGCCTGACCAACCAATCCCTAACCCCTGCCAGCGAGACCGGGCGAGTTGGGTTTAACTCCAAACTCGGCGGAGTCGTCCTTCGCTTGCAAAAAAGTTTTAGTGCAGCGGATCAAACGGCAGCTTCCCCCCTAGGATCGAAGGTGGAGCAAAATTTAGCCAGTTCTGCTCGCAGCGGAGCGATCGCCCCTGCCGCCCGTGGTCATTTCCCCACATCGACGGATCAATCTACTCCGTTAAATGCGGTAGAGTTAGCGTTATTACAGCAACTTTCTAAACCAGAGATTGTCCGATCGGACGGTTCCTTGCTGTCTGCTCCTGCCGATGCCGCCCAGCCGTCCGTAGACGCGTGGCTGACGGTAGAGCGAGTGTTGCGACACTATGCCGAGTATCACCTTGAGCGATCGATCCGATCGGCTAGCCTAGTTGATTCCTGTTTCCTGTCCTCTCCTGCGTTTGAATCATGATGCGTTTGTTTGACTCTGAGCTATTAAATGCTAAGCCATTGCTAAGCCAGCTTGACCACGGCGGGTTGGAGGATGGCAGATTTAATTCCAAGTCAGCGATCGAACCAGACAACCCCCACTGGCAACGCCGGATGATTGCAGAATCGAGCGAGCCACTGATTGATGCTCAACGGATGGGAGAGTGGATTGTTGACTCAAACAGTTTGGAGATGGGGGCTGCGGGGAGCAACGGCAACGGGTCATTTGCTAGCAATGGGGCACACCGCCTGAGCCAGACCCGCTAGAGGAATTAGAAGAAGGCTTTTTTCCCATCCTGCGCAATCGCAATTTTTTAGTACTGTGGGCGGGACAGGTGTTTTCCCAGCTTGCAGACAAAGTCTATCTAGTACTGATGATCATGCTGATCGTCAGTCGCTTCCAGTCGGCGGACCAATCCATCAGTGGTTGGGTGTCCGCCATCATGGTGGCGTTTACGATTCCGGCGGTACTGTTTGGCTCGATCGCTGGTGTGTTTGTCGATCACTGGTCTAAAAAGTGGGTATTGGTGACAACGAATTTGTTGCGGGGCGGATTGGTACTGATGTTACCCGTCCTATTGTGGATTTCGCAAGGATGGTCGCCCTTTGCAGGATTGCCGATCAATTTTGGCATTTTGTTGGTGGTGACATTCTTTGTTTCAACCCTGACGCAGTTTTTTGCCCCAGCAGAGCAATCGGCAATTCCCCTGATTGTGGAACATAAGTATCTTTTATCAGCAAACTCGCTCTACACCACCACCATGATGGCATCGGTGATCATCGGCTTTGCCGTGGGAGAACCGTTGTTGGCGCTTGCCGATATGCTCTTCTCCCGCATCAGTCCCAGTAGTCCTGATATTGGCAAGGAGCTATTGGTGGGGGTGAGCTATGCGATCGCAGGGGCATTGCTGCTGTTGCTGCGCACTAAGGAAAAAGCCGATGGAGGTGATCAACCCGCTCCCAAGGTTTGGGAAAACATCGCCGATGGGTTGCGCTATCTCAAGGGTCAGCCCGTGGTGCGGGTGGCTATGGTGCAGTTGATCATCTTGTTCTCTATTTTTGCGGCGTTGGCGGTGCTGGCGGTGCGATTGGCGGAGGTGCTGCCCGTGATTAAACCCTCCCAGTTTGGTTTTTTGTTAGCAGCCGGGGGTGTGGGGATGGCGATCGGCGCTGTGGTAATTGGCTATATTGGACAGCGGTTTTCCCGTTCCCAGCTAGGGTTTTATGGTTCCATGGGGCTAGCAGCTTCCTTGGTGGCGCTGGCATTTCTCACCCACAACTTAGTGCTGACGCTGGTGATGCTGCTGTCGTTGGGGTGTTTTGCGGCGATGGTCGCTATTCCCATGCAAACGACGATCCAAGAAAAAACCCCCGAAGAAATGCGAGGGAAAGTTTTTGGATTACAAAATAATGCGGTGAATATTGCCTTGAGTCTGCCGTTGGCGCTCGCAGGATTGGCAGAATCGTATTTAGGATTGCAGGTGGTGTTGGTGGGTTTGGGAGTGCTGGCGATCGCCGGAGGGGTGCTGACTCGTGCAATTTCCCGCTCTGGAGTTACGCAAGCGTCTCCCTAACCGATTAGAATTCTTTCTTATGATGAATTTACTATTTCTTCAGAGTTAAGAAGCACTATACATGCACATCGCTTGGCTGGGTAAAAAATCACCCTTTTGTGGCAACGTAACCTATGGGCGGGAAGTTACCAATGCGTTACTCGATCGAGGCTACCAAGTCAGCTTCCTCCATTTTGCTCAAGAGGATGCCGTGCCCGAAGGCTCCCACGAGCTACAGGAAGTGTCCATTCCATTCCTCTATAAGTCCCAGATTTACACCATCCCCTCGCCTCGATCGAGTCGAGTACTGATCCAATCGCTGCGACAACTCAAACCCGATCTAGTGCACGCATCATTAACGTTGTCGCCCCTCGATTTCATGTTGCCAGAAATCTGCGAAGAGTTGAATTTGCCACTGGTGGCGACGTTTCATCCACCGTTCGATCGCAAGCGTCGCAATTTTACATCAGGCACCCAGCACCTGATGTATCAACTCTACGCCCCATTTCTAGCGCATTACGATCGGGTGATCATCTTTTCCCAAATCCAGCGCGACCTTTTGGTGCGGTTGGGCGTCCCGCCAGAACGGGTAGCCATTATTCCCAACGGGGTTGATGCGGAAAAATATTCCCCTGGCTTATCCCGCTTAAAAACCGAATTAAATGCCCAACGTATCTTTGTCTACCAGGGACGCATTGCTCCAGAAAAGAATGTGGAAGCCTTGCTCAAGGCCTGGAAAGCCTGCGATATGGGAAGTGACAGTCGGTTGGTGATTGTGGGAAACGGTCCCCTACTTCCCTCCCTGTCCGCCTTCTATGGCACGGAGTCGGGAATTAGCTGGTTGGGGTTTGTGGCAGATGAACAACGCCGCATCGAAATTCTCCGAGGAGCCGATGTGTTTATTCTGCCATCCCTAGTAGAAGGGCTGTCCCTCTCGTTGCTCGAAGCGATGGCATGTGGTGCCACCTGTCTCGCCACGGATGCTGGAGCCGATGGTGAGGTGTTGGAGTCGGGCGCAGGAATTGTCCTAAATACCCAACGGGTATCTAGCCAACTGCAAACCTTGTTGCCCCTCTTTCAAGACCACCCAGAGCTAACGACGCTGCTAGGACGAAAAGCTCGACAACGGGTGCTCGATCGCTACACGCTCGATCGCAACATTACTTTATTAGAAGAGCTGTATAGCCAAGTGCTGCGAGAGCAACGGGTGTTTTTTAGTCGATCGGTGTAGCGATCGGTCTCTAATCTCTAAGCGGGGACGCTGCGGGTTGCCCAGGTGCTCTGGTGTCAATAACTCCCTAATCTGTTGCACAATGTGCTCTATCAACTGGCTGAAGGGGTGATGGGGGAATTTTATAGAAAAAATGCCGCTGCTTGCCAGTAGCATCATCTCATCGCAATGGGGCAGTACTTCCACCACGTCAACGCTGTAGGTTTGTTCTACCCGTGTTTTAAGGTGGGCAATATCAAAAATCCTGGGGACTTTATTGACAATCATCAACAAGTTGGGCACTTCCAACCGCCGCGCCACATCCACAGTGACGGCTGTGCCTTGGTAGTCTTGTTGGTCGGGACGGAGGATCAGCACTAGCACATCGGACATTGTGATCGAGAGGAGGGTTTCTTGGTTTAAGCCGGGGTGGGTGTCGATAAAGAGATAGTCCAGCTTCAGCCGATCGATCAGTTCGTACATTCCCTCTGTCAACAGCCCCACGTCGTAGCCCTCGCGCAAAACCGCGCGATTTCACCTGCATTCATACTGGAGGGAATGAGGAAGAGTTGACTGCGATCGCTGACGGATTGACCCAACACAGCAGTAATATCATGCGCCACTTCGACAATCGAACAACGCCCCCACAGATAATCATTCAGGGAGCGCCCGGTAGTCTCTTCATCCAGTCCAAATAGAACGTGGATTCCAGGGGATTGGATATCCGTATCGATGATGCCAACTCGGTAGCCCCATCGAGCCATCCCCGTTGCCAAATTTGCGGTCAAATTAGATTTTCCTGTCCCCCCTCGATAGGAGTGGATTGCAACAATCTTGGGCATAAGAGCACCTCTGGAGGGAAACACTGGAGTGTAATAGCTGTTGCAATGGACGCAATGAGCATTAAGCTAACAACCCATTGATCAATTACACCCTGCCTCCCTTCCTAGGGACCGGAAAAAATCGCTGCCTCTAAATCTTGACGACTAAGGGAGTATTTAAATGTGCGCTGCACATCCCGCCCATCGCTGCCTGCATTCAGATAGGACACGGATAGGGAATCGATTTCTAAACAAAGATCGGCGGACCAAGTGGGGGTTTTGATGTGCCAACAGTGCAGTTCTCCACGATCCTGCACACAGCCGTGGGAAAGTAACCACTGTTCGATATCGGGCAAGGGATGGTTATAAAGGGGAGTATCCGCAGA
>JAAUSV010000451.1 GCA_012032525.1 Leptolyngbyaceae cyanobacterium SL_7_1 | reverse complement strand
GTTAATTTCACCCTGACCAACACTAGCCTCACCGGAGTAGGAACCGATACACTCAGTGGCATTGAACGAGCCACACTCACGGGCGGTAGCGGCAACAACAGCATCAACGCTGAGGATTTTAGCGGCACCGTCACCCTGTTTGGACGGGGGGGCAACGACACGTTAGCAGGGGGCAGGGCAGCCGATCGCCTCTATGGAGAAGCCGGGCGGGACACTCTATCGGGACGAGATGGCAACGATTTCCTCTCTGGCGGAGCCGATAATGATTCCCTCTCTGGTGGAGATGGTAACGACTCCATGCACGGCGATGACGGCGATGACTACCTCAACGGTGGGGCAGGCAATGACGTGCTCACAGGGGGGCGCGGCTGGGATCAGATCAATGGGGGTAGTGGGAGCGATCGCCTCTTAGAAACGGGCAATGTCCGCTATTTCACCCTGACGGATACCACCCTGACCACGCTGCTGATCGACCCCAACCCCGCTCCCTCTACGATCGTCATTCCCTATGTAGACACCCTCACCAGCATTGAAGCGGCGACCCTGATCGGTGGCGATGACAGCAACACCATCAGTGCGGCTGGGTTCACAGCAGGCAGCGTAATTCTACAAGGGCTAGGAGGCAATGACACGCTGCGGGGCGGCAACCAAGCGGACACCCTCAATGGGGGAACGGGCAACGATATCTTGTATGGCAACGCAGGCGATGATTGGCTGACGGGAGGAGAAGGGAGCGATCGCTTTGCCTTCAATGCTCCTAGTGAAGGCATTGATCAAATTCTCGACTTTAACGTCACCACCGATTTGATTCAGCTTGCGGCTAGTGGATTCGTTGGACTAGCCGCAGGAGGATTGGCAGCCGCTCAATTTACCTTGGGGGCGGCGGCGTCTACGAGTGCTCATCGAATTGGCTACAACAGCGCTACAGGAGCACTTTGGTTTGATCAAGATGGCACAGGGGGTCGAGCAGCGACGCCGTTAGCAATGCTTACCCCTAACTTGAATTTGACCAGCGATCGCTTTGTTGTTGTTTAGGGGTATCGCCTAATTCCAAGCTTTAATCCCAGGAGTTTGGTGGTGCGGGCGTCGCCCGCACCACCAAACTCCTTGTGAATTTAGGACTACCCAGAGGTGCCCACCCTGGCTCATGCATTGTAATGTGCCATCATTGCCAAAAGTTCTTGCCTAAAGCGATCGCGCACCTCATCCGGCGACACAATCACACAATCAGCCCCATAGCGACGGACTTCCCTAAAAAACCAAAATATATTCGTCACTCGGCGCACCACCCGCCGAACTTGAGGAGGCTCACTCAGCCATTCATTGATTACATCTGCCTCAGTTTTGCTGCGATAGGCAAACGCCAGCCCACGGTGGAGGTGAAGCTCCACTGCCATGGAGTCGAGGTGCGATCGCCATCGTCCTTTAATCGGTGAAATTGCCACCTCTGCCATCCGATCAAATCGCAGACACCAGTTGTGACAGAGTTCTGCAATGTCTCGATTGCCCTCCGTTTCCTCACACCAACAGTCTAGATATTGTCGTTCCTCGTGCTGGGTTGGTTCTGCATAAAAAATGGTGAAATTCCAGACGCGCTCAGCGGCATCTTGGTAAGCTAATTGGAAGGGTTGTTGCTGCCGAATGTAGCGTTCCACTTGAATACGCCAGGGTGCAGCGGGGTTGGCAACAAATTGTTCGATTTCCTGACGGAGTGGCAATGGGATCTCACTGCGTTCTAGCAGCAAGTGAGCCAGGATCAGGGCGTCTTCAAGCTGACCCATATCTACTAAGAGATTTCTAGCTTTATTAAGTATATTGATCGATCGCGCTTCCAATCGTTGTTGGGAAGCACTAATAGTTGCCGCCGGGCGATCGCTTTGATCAGCCGGGAAATGTTGGGGTCGTCGCCCCACATCATGCCCAGTTCGAGGGCGATCGCCTCTAACTGGGCTTTGTCGCTCTCTTCTAAGGAAGGGTAATCGATCGTCCTTTACGGGTCACAGGGAACTCCTATTTGTACGGACACTTTCTGCCGTACTACTATTGCCTATCCCTATTCTGCGTGTCATATTGGAGCAAAGCAATAAGTCACGGACAAAATTTCAGATGGAGGTTTTCCTTTGTAAAGCACACAAGCCCCGATTAATAGCAGAGGCAGCAAATTAAGCTCGGTTCAAGCAATTGTTGCAATTACTTAAACAAATGCTGCGATCGATCGAACAAATGCTGCAAATGCTTAAACGAAAGCTGCAAATGCTTAAACATTTGCAACAATCGATCGAACAAATGCTGCAAATGCTTAAACATTTGCTGGAATTACTTAAACATTTGCTGCAAATGCTTAAACATTTGTGCAATCGATCGAACAAATGCTGCAATCGATCGAACAAACGCTATAAATGCTTAAACAAACGTTGCAATAGCTGCAATAGCATCAGCATTCATGACAGTAGAGGCTGCGATCGTTTGTTGAACGATTAAGGAAAATTATTAGCCGAGTCTGGTGACGGGCGATCGCGGCTTTGGCAACTATTTCCGCTTTGACCCTACTCACTATCTAGGAGGGTAATTCAGGGTAAGAGGGGTTGGGGATATCGATCGATCAAAGATTGGGAGGGATGAACTGCTGGTAATTAAAAAAGATAGAACTCCGGGTTATCCCTGAAAGGGTTTGTGATAACTCCTGGAAGGCAAGCTATGTCTATACAGAGCATTAGTTTCAATCCCTATTGAGGGTTTTAGTAATTTTTGCCTTCACAAAAGAATCCTACCGTAATTTTGAGATCCTTTCAGTAAAATTGAATTCTAGATAGAGCATTAGACTAAAAATAGTTATACTGTCGGCAGAAAATCTTTTGCTGAGAGGTTGTTTATGGAAAGCTCAATTGACTTTATCGCCCACAAAATCGCTGAATGTATTGAAAAGATTGAAGATTACAAGCGCGAAATCTCCCGGCTACGACAAACAATCCGCGATCTAAGTTATCAAGCAGTTGAAACAGATGAGGGCGAGATTGCTCACTTTAACGATATCGATTGATTCTGGATAAAGGAGCTATTCCTAAATGTCATTGCTAAACCGTACACCTAAAACCCTCGACGATCGCTACTTCCAAGAGATTCGTCCAAGACTTTATCAGCTTCATGGTAAGCATCGACAGTCTGGCGTTCGTGAGAGCCGCACACTAGCAGAGCATCTAGACTCGGCATGTCAGTTTAGCTTGACTGTGAGCCATTTAGCAGGTGTGCCCGAAGCTCAAAGAGCGGTATTGCTAGCTGCTACAGCCGTTCACGATTTGAATAAATTAGATGGAGCAAATGGACGGAGCGTCAAAACATTGGCAAGAAATCCAAAATTCCTAAAAGATCAACTGGAACAAGCGGGAGTCGGTATTCTTGTCCAAACTAATGCAGATTTAGAATTAGCACGAAAGCTAATTGAGCGGCATTCTGGGCATAACGTCAGTGATGGGGCTAGATTTTTGCCAGAAGATCCACAAATTGAGCAATGGGCATCTATCCTTCGCGCAGCCGACCTATTTGATTTAGAGCT
>JAAUSV010000450.1 GCA_012032525.1 Leptolyngbyaceae cyanobacterium SL_7_1 | reverse complement strand
ATTTGGGCTGAGCGTAACCGATAGCCTTGAACCAAGCCTCATGTGCTGGGAACGCTGGGGATTGAAGAAACCCGCTTTCCAGGGGGTTGACCATGGATTGGCACTGCTAATGAACTCGTGCGAGAAGATTGGTTTGTCATGACCTCCAATCGGGGGACGCAGTGGAACCCTGACCAAGTTGCGATCGAGTTTGACAATAGCCTCGGCAACCTCGATTTGTACTTGTATGACTCTCAGGGCAATCCGATCAACCCGACCCAAGGAGTCACCAATGGCAATGGTGAGACTGTGGCAATCTCAGAGGTGGCTGGCAAAATCTATATCCGGGTTGCCGGTCGCAATAACAGCGTCACCAACCCCGATTACACGCTGGTCTTCCGGGGCACTCCCAGTTTGCCCAACAGTTTTCCCACCCTCCAGCCATCAGCATTTGCCCTGGCTGAGCAGAGCGCCACAGGAACGGCGGTCGGCACTGTAATTGCCAGTGACCCAGAAAATGGGGCGATCGCCTACGCCCTCACTGCTGGGAACCCTGACACCGATGGGGATGGCATCGCTGCATTTGCCCTCAACCCCACCACTGGTGTGATTACTGTAGCGGATGGGGATGAGTTAGATTTTGAGCAGTCGCCCAACTTCAATCTGACGGTTCAAGTCACCGATAATGTAGGACAGAGTGTGGCTGGATCCGTCGCCATCAATCTGGTTGACGTTTCAGAGGCTCCAACCTTACAGACCAACCTCTTTGAAGTATCCGAAAATTCTCCCGATGGCACACCCGTGGGGCAGATGCAAGCCACCGATCCGCAGGGCAACCCCATCAGCTACAGTATCAGCGCAGGCAACCCTGATTTAGACGGGGATGGGGTAGCTGGCTTTGCCATTGATAGCTTGACTGGAACCATTACGGTTGCCGATAGCGGCGATCTAGACTATGAGCGCAATCCCAGCAACATCTTGACGATCGCCGCCCAAAATTCCACTGGACTAGTGGGCACTACCACTGCCACCGTCAATCTTTCCAATATCGTTGGTGGAAAGATCCAAGGCACGCGCGGCGATGATTACCTGATTGGGGATGACGGCAATGATGTCATTGTGGGTGGGTTTGGCAATGACAGAATCACAACCCTTAGGGGTAAAGATCGGATTGTGTTTGATATCGGTCGTTCCTTTAGGCAAAAGTCGATCGGGGTGGATCAAATCCTAGACTTCGATCGCCAGCTCGATCGAATCGTGCTAGACAAGACTACGTTTAGGGCGATCGAGGGAGGACGGATCAAACTGGATTCCGTGAAAACATCGGCTTTGGCAGCTCGTAGCGATGAGTTGTTTACCTACGTGCGATCGACGGGCGCACTCTACTACAACCAAAACGGCACAGCAGGGGGGTTTGGCTCCGGTGGTCAATTTGCCCAACTGACCGCTGGGATTAATCTGACAAGTCGCAATTTCCTGGTGCAGGCATAAGGAGTCAATAAACCAAATCCCCGGCTTCTTGAGAAGCCGGGGATTTTTGATTGGACGGATGCTAAGCCGTGACTAGCTCAGGACGCTTGCTATGACGAATGCCTTCGATCGCCTCAGCGTAGTCTTTGGCTTTGAAAACAGCGGAACCGGCAACGATCGCGTTTGCCCCTGCTTCTAGAACTTGCCAGGTGTTGTTGGCTTTCAGTCCACCATCGACTTCAATCCAGGGATCGAGTCCGCGCTCGTCACACATCTGGCGCAGTTTGCGGATTTTGGGAACCATGCCGGGGATGAAGCTCTGTCCACCAAACCCAGGGTTGACACTCATGATCAAAATTAGATCGCACAACTCCAGCACGTAATCGATCAATTCCAAGGGGGTCGAGGGATTTAGGACGACTCCGGCGACTTTGCCCAGTTCCTTGATCTGACCCAAGGTGCGGTGCAGGTGGGGCGAGGCGTTGTGTTCGACGTGGACGGTGATGTGATCGGCTCCGGCTTTGGCAAAATCTTCGACGTATTTTTCTGGCTCTACAATCATCAAGTGCACATCCAGCGGCTTCTGAGTCACCGGGCGGATCGCTTCGACGATCAATGGACCGATCGTGATATTGGGAACAAACCGCCCATCCATCACATCCACATGAATCCAATCTGCCCCTGCCTGATCAACCGCTCTAATCTCATCTCCTAAACGGCTAAAATCTGCTGATAGGATGGATGGAGCGATCACAATTGGCTTACGCGATGAAGTTTCGATCATAATTTAAGTTCTCCCCCTGCGCCTTTACTGCGTCTTGCGTTAGTGTTCAGTGTAACAAACCCTGCCCCTGCTTCCGAGATCCGCGATCCCCACAGCGATCGCTCTCATCAGAAATCTATCAGCTTTTCATTCAGTTTGGAGAGATAAATTATGCCTCAACCACGCCTCCCCCAGAAATTTCAGAAATTACTGTGGATTGTTGGTGGTTTAGCGGTTCCACTGGTCGGATTGCCTGCGTTGGCATTGATTGACTCCGTTGGCGAAAACGGCATTGATGCCCGACGACTGCACGATGAACCCTACAACCTCAGAGGCAGCAAAATTGCGATCGGGCAGGTAGAAATCGGTCGCCCCGCCCGCTTTGGCTTAGACAAAGCCGCTGTGGACAACCTGGTGGTAAACGTCCGACAACTGTTTCACCTCGACGACTTGGCACAGGCAGATGACTATGTAGACGGACACGCCGCCAATGTTGCCAGCGTCATGATCAGCCAGGATAAATATCTCAGGGGTGTGGCTCCCGATGCCCACCTCTATTCCTCAGCAGTGGGCTATATCGATCGCACCGGACAACCCCAAGAATGCTTAGCTTCCCAAACCGTTGCCACCCAGAATGGGGATGAAGTTCGAGCCATCAACTTTAGCTTTGGAGAATCGCTGCTCACCGATCCTCGTCCCGATGCGGCGTTGGATGGCAATGCCCTACTGACCCAGTGCATTGATTGGTCAGCGCGGCAACACAATGTTCTCTACGTGATTGCTGGAAATCAAGGTCGGGGAGGCATTCCTATCCCGACCGACAACTTTAATGGCGTCAACATTGCCAACTCCAAACAGGTAGATGGCGTATTTCGCAAAGTCGATTTTTCTAACCTGGGGAGCGAACCGTCGGTCGTGATTGGACGCGATCCTGCCTCCGAAAGCAACGTTGGTGCCCGCCGATCGATTAGTTTGGTCGCTCCGGGCACAGGCATTCGCATGATCAACCCCGATGGCAGTCTCACCCAATCCACCGGCACCAGCTTTGCCGCTCCCCATACAACCGCCGCCGTAGCCCTGATACAAGAATTTGGCGATCGCCAACTCCGCAGCCGCCCCGTCAACTGGAGCCTCGACTCCCGCCGTCATGAGGTGACCAAGGTGATCCTGATGAACTCGGCAGACAAACTGCAAGACTCCGGGGATGGCTCCCTGCTCGGCATGACCCGCACTGTGATTGATCAGGCGAATCGCAGTTGGTTGGATTCCGATGCCATGCGCGATCGCGCCATCCCCTCGACGCCGAGTTGGCACAGGGCACTTTGAACGTCTACCGAGCCGTACAACAGTTTGATGGCGT
>JAAUSV010000035.1 GCA_012032525.1 Leptolyngbyaceae cyanobacterium SL_7_1 | reverse complement strand
GGAGGTTTGGCACCTCGATGTCGGCTCATCGCAACCTGGGGCGGTAGTACGTCCCAAGGGTTGGGCTGTTCGCCCATTAAAGCGGTACGTGAGCTGGGTTCAGAACGTCGTGAGACAGTTCGGTCCATATCCGGTGCAGGCGTAAGAGCATTGAGAGGATTCCTCCTTAGTACGAGAGGACCGGGAGGAACGCACCGCTGGTGTACCTGTTATCGTGCCAACGGTAAACGCAGGGTAGCCATGTGCGGAGCGGATAACCGCTGAAAGCATCTAAGTGGGAAGCCCACCTCAAGATGAGTGCTCTCATGGCATAAGCCAGTAAGGTCACGGGCAGAACACCCGTTGATAGGCTGTAAGTGGAAGTCCAGTAATGGATGAAGCTGAGCAGTACTAACAGACCGAGGGCTTGACCTCACACCCATTGGTGTCGTGTTGAACTTGACAAACTAAATCACTATGCAGCCTTCAGGGTTCTATCCCTCATCCCTATTCCTGGTGCTTATGGTGGTGTGGAACCACGCTCATCCATCCCGAACTGAGCTGTGAAACGCATCTACGGCAACGATAGTTGGAGGGTAGCCTCCCGCAAAAATAGCTCGGTGCCAGGATGATATTAAGAGCAAAGCAGTTCTCTTCTAAAAGAGAACTGCTTTGCTCTTTGGTGATATCTTTAGTTCTCCGGGAATTATAGTAGGGCAGATTGCTATTTTGGAGATATAAATGTCGAGTGTAGGACTGAATAAATGGATTGTTAGTGGAAATTTGGCGGCAGATGTACAGGTGAAAACGGTTGATTTGCGTAGTGGTGAAAAGGCTAAGGTTGCTGCTGCCACACTTTATGTTCGCAAAGTCCGCGATCGAAAAGAGTCTTTCACAGTTTCTTTAAGCATTTGGGAAGGCTCATCTGCTTGGCGCAAACTCTCTTTTCTGACGAAAGGTTCATTAATTATTTGCACAGGTAGCGTTGAACCTAATCCTTATATTTCTAGTAGTGCCAATCTACCCAAGGCCGGTTTGGAGATGTTGGTGCTGGATGTTGATTTGGATAATATTCGAGGAGGAGATGAGCAAGATACCCAGGAGGGTGACGAAGTAATGGGTTAACCTGCTGTTCTAAGGGAGAACTTGGAATTTTCTAGTAGAGAAGCTGCGATTGCCAACTGTGAGCTTGACATAGTGTAAATCGTCTGCTTCTCTTTATTACTCTTTCACAAAAGACTGAATGTCGAGAGATAAACTATTATCAATTGGTTTTAATACTAAATTTAGTTTGATTGTTGAGTGTTTATCGCTAGGATAGTAATTTATATACGAAGTGTTTAAGTTAAACAAGCTAATGGTTGGTTCCAAATTAGCTACTCCTAGAATTGGTTTATTTGGTTGGTGGGGAACGCTTAGCCCGTTGTCTCGGTTGCTGGCGATTGCCTTAGCTGCGCCACTGCTTGTTCTAAATGCTTGGGCATTTTCCACGATTTTTGGGTATTTTCAATCTCTATTCGTTATTCTACTGGTGGCATCGCTTCTAGCATTTCTGCTAAATTATCCTGTTGGCTGGTTGGAAGATAATGGTGCTAAGCGTGGACCAGCAGCTATTCTAGTATTTCTAGTTGCTCTGCTGATTTTGGCAGCATTAGGAGTAACATTAGTGCCGCTAGCTTATACTCAGGCGCAGCAACTCGTGGCTCGATTGCCTGAGTGGATTGATTCTGGACAACGTCAGCTAGTGATGTTGAATGACCGAGTAGATAACATTGGATTACCAGTTAATTTAGATGGACTGATTGCTCAGATTAACACCCGATTGAAAGGGGAGTTGCAGCAGACGGCAGGACAGACACTGAATCTAGCGCTCAATCTAACGGTAATTACCGTTGTTAGATTATTAGATGTTTTGTTGACGATTGTCTTGACGTTCTATTTGTTGCAGCACAGTCGCGAGATCTGGACTAGTTTGATCGAGTGGTTGCCAGAACGCCTTCAAAGGCCGTTTTCTGATACGTTGCGCTCAAGTTTTCAGAATTACTTGATTGGACAGATTATTGTTGCAATTTTAATGGGATCTGGATTAACATCCATTTTTCTATTACTGAAAGTTCCTTTTGGGCTGCTTTTTGGCTTAACGATTGGCTTAATGGCGTTAGTGCCATTTGGAGGTTCTGTTGGAATTGGATTGGTTACTCTCTTGATTGCCTTGAGAGATATTGGGTTAGCTCTTCAAGTTCTAGCTGCGGCAGTTATTGTTCAGCAGATTGTGGAGAATGGAGTAGCTCCTCGAATTTTAGGGAGTGTAACGGGTTTAAACCCATTTTGGGTATTTATCTCGATTCTAACAGGAGCCAGAGTTGGAGGATTATTGGGTGTTGTAATTGCAGTACCCATGGCTGTGGTAATTAAGGAAGCACTAGAGGCAATACGCTCAGCACGAGCGGAAGATGTGGCTGACGATTCTCATTCATTAGCAGCTAAAGTTGCAATTGATTCAGAAACTGCACCAGGCGAACAGATTGAGAGTGTTCGATAAGTAGGTTGCAGTAGCAATGGCTAAAACGGTTTTGCTCACGTCTTTTACGACTTGGTTGCCTCATCACTCTTCAAATTCGTCGGATGATTTGTTGCTGGATGTTGATGAGAGTGTTTGGAGAGATGCACAGGTTTGTATATTACGGCAGCTACCAGTTGAGCTGAATCTAGCTTCAAATCTAGTGATTCAAGCTTATGGACAACTAGAACCAGATCTAATTGTTTGTTGTGGGATGGCAGAAAAGTCGCGAGCGCCTGAGTTTAGAATCAAGAGCAGTGGTTGGTGGTCAAGCACTTTACACCTCCGTGGATTTGGAAGAGCTAGTAAAGACTTTAAGAATTACAGAAATTAGTCATTGTGCAGGAAAATTTGTTTGTAATTCGTTGTACTACTTGTTGCTAAGTTATCTACACAGATTGCAATCAAAGAGTAGATGTCTATTTGTTCACGTTCCCATTCTGACGACTCAGAATCGCTGGTTAATATACAATGATTTTCAAGTCATCGTGCAGCGATTAATTGATACTAAAAGTTAGTCCTCTGCAAGGTTAGTAATCGACAAGTAGTGTGTCAAAGTTATTTGGGAATTCATCTTGTAGTGACGAGAAACCAGTTTTGGTGAATCCGCGTTTTTCTTGGATACCCCTTTCCAATTGGGCAACTTGTTGGTTAAGCCAAGCGATGCGTTGTTGAATTTGTTGTTGGCGTGCAGTAACCAATCCTAACTCGTCATGGAGGCGTTTCTTCTCAACAATAAGCTTGTGAATATCAAGAAACGTAATTGCCTCCGTTTTTTGACGAGGCATCGCACTAGCTCTAAAGCAATTCATGCGACTGGATAAGCGCTGCATAGTTAAAAATTCCTGTTAATTCCAATAATTTGCTTTGCTGTCAGTATTCCCATAGTTGATTAGTATTTTCATAGAAAACTTAAAGATTTTGCCTTGTAAACTAGGGTTGATTGAATAATTGCCTATAGTCAAGATCTCAACTTTCAGCTTCTCGATGATTAAGGGAAGAGGTAACCACTATGACTCGTATTTTGAGTTACATTTTCAAAATTTGATTTCCCTGATGATTGGGAATTAAAGGTGGATATGCTGTGGCAATGCGAAATCTATGAAACCTCGGATTATTGTTTGCGGTTTAGGTCGCACTGGATACAAAATTTTTTGGTTGTTAAAACAGCAAGGAGCACGAGTGATTGGCATCAGCAATCAGCCTATCACTACAAGCGAAGTTGATGTAGTAGTAGGGAAATTGCAATCAGCAGAGACACTCTTGGAAGCTGGAATTCGAGATGCACATACGTTGGTGATTGCCAGTAACGATGATGCTGTGAACCTAGCCATATTAATTCAAGCTCGAGTGTTGAATCCTCAAATTCGTGTGATTAATCGATTGTTTAATGCTAGTTTGGGCGATCGCCTTGATCACACTTTACCTAATCACTTCAGTATGAGTGTGGCATCTCTATCAGCTCCAACATTTACTTTTACAGCATTAGGCAACCAAGCCATTGGACAACTTAAGTTGTTTCAGCAAACATGGCCCATTCACGAGGAATTAATTGACTTAGACCATCCTTGGCGGGGGCGATCGCTGGCTGATTTGTGGGATGAACGTGCTCGCATGTTGATTTACTACTTGCCTGCAAACAATCATACTGATCTGATTTCAGCAGTGGTTGAAAAGCGACAATTGGAGTTGGGCGATCGATTGATTGTGGCGACCCAACCTCAAATGCAGTCTGCTCGACGATCGCTCCGACAACGGTTATCGATTCTGGGGACGCGAGTGCAACAGTTTCGACAACATATTCAACCAACGGTGGCTGGATTTGTTTTTCTGCTGCTAACTATTGTTATTGCCACACTGACTTACACCATTGTGGAGTTAAAGATTTCGGTGGTGGATGCCCTTTATTTTTCGGTGGGAATGATTACTGGTGCAGGGGGAAATGAGGCGATCGCAGAGGATGCACCAGCAAGCATCAAAGTATTTACTGTGATCATGATGTTGGTGGGTGCTGGGGTGATTGGAGTTTGTTATGCACTACTGAATGATTTAATTTTAGGAACTCGCATTAAACAGTTATGGCAGACAAATCACATTCCAAAGCGACAGCATTACATTATCTGTGGATTGGGTGGAATTGGCATTCACATTGTGAATCAACTTCACGCCCAGGGCTGCGATGTAGTTGTAATTGAATCTGACTCTAATAATCGATTTTTGAGTACACTCTGCTCATTAAATATTTCTCTAATCCAAAGCGATGCTCGCCTATCCTCTACGCTAGAAAACGCTAACGTAGCTCATGCCTCTGCACTCATTGCTGTTACAAGTAACGATGTTGCCAACTTGGAGATTGCCTTGACAGCAAAGGGGCTTGCGCCACGATTACCTGTGATCGCTCGTAATCAAGATCCGCAATTTGCCCCACTGGCACAACAAGTCTTTGATTTTGAGGCTGTGTTAAGCCCAGCGGATTTGGCAGCTCCCTCCTTCGCCGCGGCTGCGCTAGGAGGTAGGATTTTAGGCAACGGCATGACGGCTGATAGTCTTTGGGTGGCTTTAGGTACACTGATTACGCCTGGTCACCCGTTTTGTAATAGACGTGTAAAAGAGGCGGCAATGGATGCAGATTTTGTACCCCTTTATTTGGAAACGAATTGCCAAACAATTCATGGTTGGAATCTGTTAGAGATGAATTTGAGCGCAGGTGATGTGTTGTATTTGACAATGCCTGCGAATCGCTTAGAGGAGTTGTGGCGGACTAATGTAGCCCCAGCTCGATCGCTGAATTGAAGAAAGTCTATGGTGGTGACGAGTACTATCAGAGCGCGTTTGTTGCCAGCTTCTAGCAGTCGCCACTTTGCCATATTCTAACGACAGTGATTGAGTAAAAATTAGATGTTAGAAACACCGCTCGGTTGGGGCTTGCTGTTTGTCGTAGGAATTGTCACAGGAACGCTCTCTGGATTGTTAGGAATTGGCGGTGGATTATTGATGGTGCCAGTACTAACTTTTTTCGAGATTCCTTTGGTACAAGCCACAGCTACGAGTTTGATTGGAGTGTTTCTCAGTGCGGTTTCCGGAAGTATACGGAATTTTTTAGCAAAAGAGTTGAATTGGCGCGTATCGCTGCTGTTGGCGGCGTTTGGTATTCTCACAGCGCAAGTGGGAGCGTGGCTCGGCGATCGCCTGCCAGACGCTGGGCTGTCCCTTGCCTTTGCCGCGCTGTTATTGCTGACGATCTACCTGATGGGTTTGCGTCAACAACTCAAACAGCAGCGAGATCAACCTGAAATGAAACTGATGGTTTCCCAGGCAAATTTTTTGGCGATCGTTGGGATTGGATTGTCCGCTGGGTTGTTATCGGGTCTATTTGGCGTTGGAGGAGGCATAGTCATGGTGCCGCTGCAAATGTTGTTTTTAAGAGAGCCAGTTAAATCGGCGGTGCGGACTAGCTTAGGAGCGATCGTTCCGATTGCGACTTCGGGGTTGGTGCAGCATGCTGTCAATGACAATGTGTTGTGGATCCCAGGATTGTGTTTGGGATTAGGGGGAATTTTGGGCGCACAGATGGGGTCACGATTGTTGCCGACGTTGCCCGATCGCGCCGTCAATCAATTGTTTCGCTTTTTCCTGGTTGCTTTCGCCATATACATGGTGATTCGAGCATTCAACCAATAGGGGAGAATCGCTGGCATCCTACGTTGATGCCTGATCGTTTAGATAGGAGCACCAATCACTCCAACTTCCCGCATATAATCGTCCTGTGGAAATCCCCACCAGACTTAAAGACAGTAAATTCACACAGGCTGTCACCCCTGAGCCGCAGTAGACCAAGATTTCGGAGGCACCCGTAATAGTTTCCCAACGAGATTGTTGGTCGGCGATCGAGCGACTGTAACCCTGCTCATCTGTAACTGTTTGCCAGGGGTAGTTCACCGCTCCAGGGATATGTCCAGCGATCGGGTCGATCGGTTCGTGTTCTCCTCGATAGCGCTCTGCTTCGCGGGAATCGACTAGTACGACGGAGGGTAAATCTTTTCGAGCTTGGACGATTTCCCGATCGACGACCCACTCTGAATGGGGATTAGGGATGAAATGTCCTGTTTTTGTTGGGGGAATCTCGTCTGTCAAAGCATAGCCTGCTTGTACCCAACCCTGAAAGCCCCCATCGAGGATAGCGACGTTCCCATAGCCTAGGTATCGCACTAACCACCAAAAGCGGGCTGCAAAAGCAAAGCGAGAATCATCGTAGGCAATGACTCGTTTGGTGGGGTTAGCGGAATCAAGCCCGATCGCTGCTAGTTTGCTGGCTAATAGGGTTGGCTCAGGGAGGGGATGGCGTCCTCCATGCTGCTTAACTGGACTAGACAAATCCTGGTTTAAATCAAAGTAATACGCTCCCGGAATATGGGTTGCTTCGTACTGTTGTCGTCCTAGTGTGGGATTTGCCAAGGAGAAGCGGCAATCGACGATCGCCACCTCTGGGTTATACAGGTGATCCGCCAACCATTGAGCCGAGACAAAGGGAGTGAAAGCCATAATGGGTTTAGTTGACAAGTTGCACTTATTGTAGAAGGTACACCGCGATTGGCAAGATTTCATGCGCATTTTGCAGTTGTTTCGCAAGTCCGTTGTTGATGGCACTCAGCAAGCCCTCGATCGATTGACATTGACTAGGGGAATGGGGATTGTGGGAGATAGTCATGCTCAGGTGGGGAGTCCACGACAGGTTTTATTTGTCAGTCAACCTGTTCTCGATCGCTTTTCTCTTCAACCGGGTGATTTATGGGAGAACATTTTGGTGGATGGGGAGGTTGAAGCGCTGACCTCTGGACAAGTCCTACAAATTGGCTCTGCCCGTATTCGACTGACGTTTGATTGCGAACCGTGTTATTTGCTCGATCGAGTGCGATCGGGATTGTCGAAGCAGTTAGAGGGACAGCGCGGCATGTTGGGGATGGTAGTAGCGGATGGGGAAATTCGGGTGGGGGACGAAGTGGTTGTGGTGACAGATAATTTTCCAGCCATTCCCACCGATTTGAAGAGTCGGTTGTATGGGTTTATTCAACGAATTCCGGTCGGTAGAGTGGTGCGATCGCCCCAGTTGATTTTGGCAATTGGCGCTCCATCGAGTACCTATCGAGTGCTTCCCGTGTTACTGAAGAAGGCACCAACCGAGTTGCCCGTGCATCGGACGCTGACTGCGACGGGTCAGCTTTGGGCTAAGCACTTGCCCCATCAAGCGGAATGGCTGAGAGCGGAGGGTGTAGAAATAGTGGGCGATCGAATCGTGGATAGCCAGTATGAATGGAGTCCAACGGAGTTTTATGCGATGCTGTGAAAAACCCCTGGCTACTGGAGCCAGGGGAAAAGAGGAGAGGTAATCCGAGTCTTAACCCATTGGTGAGACCCTGATACAGTTCTGCAATAACAACCACCCTGTTACGGAATGGCGCTGCGCAGTACATTCACAGTATCAAGGTGTAGCGCCACTTTAATTTATCTGTGGTTAGAGATTGGTAGCTGCGAAAAGTCTAACCTGGGTTGGACGCTGCTTGCTGGATACATCTATAGGGGTGTTGGGCGATCGGGGTATTTATGGGGCTTCTAAGGATCGACTTTTCTCAGCAACGCTCGCAGAATGGCGGTTTGAATATCTAAGGTTTTATAGCCAACTTCATCAAATAGAATAACGATCTTGTCTCCTTCATAGCGAATCACGCTGCCTTCTCCCCAGCTTTTGTGGGCAACGCGGCTGTCGATCGTATAGGGTTGACGATCGGACTCCTCCGCTACAATCCCCGCTTTGCAATTGTCACAGCAGTTGCATGGAGCCGCAAACGCCTCACCAAAATAGTTGAGGATAAATTCTCGCCGACAGCCGCGCACTTCTGCATAGTTTCGCATCATCTCTAACCGCGATCGAACAATTTGGCGGCGTTGGTCTTGTGCCTCAAGGGCAGCTTGAGGCACATCTTCCCCATCACTAGGTGTTAGTTCTACTTCACCCGTGGGCTGGGTTTCTACGACGCCAACCTCAGCAAGGTAGTTGAGGGCGCTCCGCACTTTGGATTGGGAGAGATCGATCTGTTCCTGCAACTCACGGGGAGTAATCGGGTCGTCCTGGGATTGCAAGGTTTCTACGACGGTTTCGATCTGTGCTTCTGTCACCTGCCCTTGTCCGGAGAAGAATCGCCGCAAGTTTAGATCCTCGCAGTTGTAGAACAGAGTAATGTGGGCTGGTTCTCCGTCTCGTCCTGCTCGCCCAATTTCCTGGTAGTAGGAGTCGATCGAGTCGCTGACATCTCCGTGAAACACAAAGCGAACATTGGATTTATCAATTCCCATCCCAAAGGCAGTGGTTGCCACTAGAACGTCTACTTTGTTCTCCATGAAATCCTGCTCAGCTTGGTGGCGATCGCCCGACTTCATGCCAGCGTGGTAAAAGCGCGATCGCACTCCGTGTTCTTCTAGGAGAGTTGCCAGAGATTCTGTGCCCTTGCGGGTTGCCGTGTAGACAATACCGGGTTTCTCGGCTTGGATGACCCAATCTAGTAACTGGGCTTGTTTCTCATCGTCATCGTGTACTTGCACAACACTCAACCAGAGATTGGGGCGATCGAACCCCTGCACAATAGTGACGGCATCCTTCATTCCTAGGCGCTGGATGATCTCCGATCGCACAGGAGGAGCGGCGGTAGCGGTGAGGGCTAGGGTGCAGGGGTGTCCTAACGCCTCAATCACTTGTCCTAACCGCAGGTAGTCGGGACGAAAATCGTGTCCCCAAGCGCTGATGCAATGGGCTTCGTCGATCACAAATAGGGAGGGCTTTGCTGCCTCTAACCGTTCCAGAGTTTCGGGATTGTTGAACTGTTCGGGGGCGAGGAAAAGGAACTCCAGATCGCCATCTTCTAATTGCTCAAACGCCTCCTGCCGATCGGCCGCTGTGATGGTGGAATTAACCAGTGCCGCATCGCCCACATCTTGTTGGGCGATCGACTTTACCTGATCCCGTTGTAGTGCCACTAGCGGGGACACCACCACCGTGCATCCTGGAATTAAAAAAGCTGCCAGTTGATAGATTGCTGACTTTCCTGACCCCGTTGGCATCACTGCCAATGTGTCCTTTCCTGCCAGCACCGATCGAATAGCTTCCTCTTGTCCTGATCGGAGTTCCTTATAACCAAACCGTTTCTGAGCTACTTGATTGAGATTGACCGTTTTTTTGTTTGGACATATTTCACAGGGAGGCAGCACTCATCGTTAATCGCTAATCGCCCAATCTACCCTCGATTCTGAAAGGTCTTTCGTAGGAGCCACTGTACTGCTTGAGGAAAGGTGCGGTTGGCAATTTCTGCTAGTTTGGCAGAACCAACAACGGCTTCGCTGCGGCGATTTTCAACCACATCCCAGACGGCATTGGCAACATCTTTTGGGGTTTCTATCAAGGGAACTTGAAATAGTTGCTCAATTTGTCGGCGGCGATCGCGGACATCAACGTCATTCTTTCCCCGAAAGATGGCGCGTTCTAGAAAATTGCTTTTGATTAGATTGGGATAGATGCCGCCGACGTGAATCCCCTTGGGGGCGAGTTCGGCGTGTAGGGTTTCGGTGAGTCCGGTGATGGCAAACTTGCTAGTGGCATAGGGGGCAAGATAGGGCAGGGGGAACTTTGCCGCCGATGGAGCCGATGTTGACGATTATGCCGGAACCGCGCTCGATCAAATGGGGTAAGAGGGCGTGAATGGTGTGGATGTAACCCCAAAGATTTGTGTTGATGGTCTGCTGCCAGTCTTCTAGGGAAAATTCCTCGGCTGGACCAGAGATATAGATCCCAGCGTTGTTGACTAGGACATCGATCGCCCCGAAGCGCTCTAGTGCTTTGTAGATCAGATCGTTGACTTGGGTAGCCTCTCGCACATCGGTTGGAATGGTGAGAACCGTAACTGATGGAGCTTGTTGACGCAGTTCTGTGGCAGTGGCTTCTAAGCGATCGCTATGGCGAGCAGCCAATACTAGGTTGTAGCCATGGTCGGCAAATTTGTGAGCGATCGCCTTGCCGATTCCTTCGGATGCTCCGGTGATCAATGCGGTGGGTATGGTGGAGGACATGGCAAATTGGCTAAGTCAATAAATAGTGAAAGTGGGTTAAACCAAGCAACACAATTTGTAATGCTTTCTAGTGTGTAGACCCAACCAGGTAAAACCGTCTAACTTTTGTCAGAGATTGCTCGATCTGGGTGGCAAGGATGGCACAATCCCACCAGAGATAGAGAAGAAATGGGGTAACTTGGAGTTCGGAACTCGGTTGTTGCTGGTTTGAACTCGAAGAATGGAGTTCTTAACTAAATTAATGCGGTTTCAAGCGATGCGAATATCTTTGTCGAGCGGCAACACCTTGAAACCGCAAATGTAATGCCCTTGACGTTGCAATTTAGCCGATTCAGCGAAAGTATTAAGGAAAGTTCTTTAATTTTCCTTGATTAAAAATGACTCAGGTCTTTCGAGAATTACAACAACGGTTTAAATCCCTCGGTAACGAGCTAACTCCTGCGGTTCTGGCAGAAGCAAAGCGTTCCCTAAGCGACTGGTTGGAAGCTAACTACTCCACTCTCACCGAGCACAAAGCGCCTGCTGAGTTTAATGGCACGATGATGCAGTGGTTTCATTGGTACATTCCTGCCGATGGGGCTCATTGGAATAATCTTAAGGATGCTATCCCCGACTTAGCGAAAGCAGGAATCTCTGGGCTGTGGATGCCTCCGGCTTGTAAAGCCAATGGTGGGGGCTATGATGTTGGCTATGGGATCTATGACCTATTTGATCTAGGCGAGTTTGATCAAAAGGGCACCGTGCGGACTAAATATGGCACGAAGGACGAATATTTGGCGGCAATACAGGCAGCGCATCAGGCAGGAATACAGGCTTATGCTGATGTGGTGCTTAACCACAAAATGGGGGCAGATGCGGAGGAAGAGTTTGAGGTGATTCCGTTTGACTTTGGCGATCGCAACCGTCCACTGGGCGGGGTGGAGCGAATCAAATCGTGGACGCATTTTACCTTTCCGGGACGGGGCGATCGCTACTCCAGCATGGAATGGCGCTGGTGGCATTTTGACTCGGTGGATTACAACAGCTTTAACCCTGGCTACAAGGCTGTTTTTCGGATGAAGGATAAAAACTTTGAAACCAAAGTGGATTTGCAGAGCGGTAACTACGATTACCTGATGGGGTGCGATCTAGACATCAACCACCCGGAAGTGCGGGGGGAGTTGAAGTATTGGGGCGAATGGTTATTGGACACGGTGGGCGTAGATGGATTTCGCTTAGACGCAATTAAGCATATTAATGGCGACTTTTTTGTGGACTGGTTGGATCATTTAGAACACTACGCCAAGCGCGACCTATTTTGTGTGGGTGAGTACTGGACGGAGGATTTTGGCACGCTGAATTGGTACATCGGTAATGCGGGGGGGCGGCTAAATCTCTTTGATGCGCCGTTACACTACAACTTTCATCGTGCTAGCAAAAGCGGCGGACACTACGACATGCGGGGCATTTTGGACAATTCCTTGATGAAACATCTACCCCTGTTTGCGGTAACGCTGGTGGAAAACCACGACACCCAACCCTTACAAGCGTTGGAATCAGTGGTGGAGTCGTGGTTTAAGCCGCTCGCCTACGCGATTATTCTGCTGCGGGCAGAAGGTTACCCCTGTATCTTTTACCCCGATTACTACGGCGCTCACTACAAAGACCGGGGCAGAGATGGTAATGAATATGAGATTTGGATGGACTCTCACCGTTGGATGATCGATCGCTTCCTATTTGCCCGACAACATTTCGCCTATGGCGCCCAATACGACTACTTTGACCATCCGGATGTGATTGGCTGGACACGGTTGGGAACGGAACAGCACCCCGGCGCGATGGCAGTGATCATGAGTGATGGGGCTGGCGGCAGCAAATGGATGGAAGTGGGCAAACCCAATACGGTTTTCTATGACCTGACTGAGCATGTGAAGCAACCCGTTCATACCAATGAATACGGTTGGGGTGAATTTCACTGCAACGGTGGGTCAGTGTCGGTGTGGGTAGAAAAGCAACCTTTGTTACCCCAGTTATCTGAATTACTAGAACGGTTTGGACTGCATTTGCCCAATTGACGTAGTAATTTAAGTAAGCCATCTCGATCGGTAGATGACAGACCGATGGCGATCTAGTTCAATCATGCTATCTAGTTTATGTGAGGAGTTTTATGACTAGGTTGTTTAGTGTGCAGTCTGCTGGTTTATCGTTGGTTACGGCGATCGCAACGATTATTCTCAATCCGTTGGCTCTAAAAGCAGAAACTTCGGGTTCGACTTTGGAGTCTCGCTTATCTAAAAGCGCCGTCAGTAAAGAGGCAGTAACAAAAGAGGCAGTCACCGAACCCACCGAAATTGCTCCGACTGAAACGGACGCTACGGTTGAAGAAAACTTGCATCCAACTGTAACCGAAATTGCTCCTCCGCCAGTGGTTTCTGCGGAATCCCTAGAGGTAGGTGAACCCATTGGTATAATTCCTGCTTCCTCCACAGAAGGGGCTGATGCAGCGGCTTTATTAGCAGGCGGAGAGTTGGAATATTCTGTTGAAACGCCGATCGCCCAAGTCGATGTGATTGATCAGACTGTTGAAACCCGCTATCGCCTGGGTTATTTAGGCGTGGGCGCTAATTTGGGATTGACAGGAGATACGGGATTGTCGGACACGGGATTTGCGGTGTTTAGCAAAATCCCTCTGGAAACCTATTTGTCCCTCCGTCCTGCAATAATTTTTTCGGAGGATGTCGAGGTTTTGCTGCCAGCAACCTTCGATTTTCAAATTGGCGACGGTGACATTCCTGATGTGTTGCCCTATGCAGGCGCGGGTCTTGCCTTCTCGACTGGAGATGATAGCGAACTAGATCTGTTGTTGTCGAGCGGGATCGATATTCCGATCGGGCGTCGATTCACAGCAACCGCTGGATTAAATATTGCCCCATTCAATTCTTTTGACATGGGCGTTTTGGTTGGCTTTGCCTATAACTTTGAAGCAGACACGGTGACGAGCGCTGTTCCCGTGGTGGATAGGGAAGCAGTACGGGAGGCAGTTGCAGACTTGCAGCCTAATCCTTCCTATTTAGGGGTAGGTTTTAATCTCGGTATTACTGGGGACAGTGCGTTGGGTGATGACAGTTTTGCGGTGCTCAGCAAGATCTCGTTTAACTCCTTCTTATCTGTTCGTCCTGAGTTGCTGATTGATGAGGAGGTGACGTTTCTAATTCCTGTTACCTACGATCTACCGACGTTGACCACTGAGTTCATCACCTTTGCGCCTTATCTTGGAGCGGGAATCTCGTTCTCGACGGGTGACGACAGCAATGTGGATTTGTTGGCATCGGCTGGGGTAGATATTCCAATTACGTCGGACTTTGCAGCCACGCTTGGGGTAAATCTGACGCCATTTGATTCGTTTGACCTCGGTGCTCGATTAGGGTTGGTTTACTTGTTTGAGAGCTTCTAGTTTGGGGCGATCGCTGAAAAATAGCTCAGTGCGATCGCTGCTCTAGTGGCGATCGCACTGAGCTTATTCAACGGGATTTCCTTTAGCGGCGGAGGCGAGAACCCCCGATCGCCAGCCCCAGTAAACCAATGGCAACCATTGAACCGGGTTCAGGCACATCTTTTGCCGGGTCGGGTGGCAAAACGGGAGGGATAACTGGGATAGGGGCGATCGAACTCAAGAGGATCATGCCATCGTTGCCGCATTCAGCAAAACATTGGCAATAAAACCACCGCTGGGGAAAATATTTTTTGCGACGCTAAATCCAAAAATTTGGCTGCCCACTGCGCCCACTGCTCCAAAGTCTAACCCTAATTCGGCTAGGTTAAACTCTGGCGTGACTTCGCCAATAAAGTTGCCTGTGGCGATCGTGGTGTAGGCGGGTTGCGTGCTATCAAAGTAGGCAGCCGTGCCATCAGCATACCCAACTGTGCCCCCTGAAAGAGCGACTTGGGTATTGTAATCCGCCAGGCTGCTGTAGCCAGTATTTTCACTGGAAAGGCTGATGGCAGTGACGTTGTTGTAAACGCCCAGTCCAAGGGTGGTGTCATTTTTAGAATCAAAGCGAATGCCAACCAAATTGCCGTTGGCACTGGCAAATTCGGGAGTCGTGAAATTAAGGAATAGATCGCTATAGTTGACTGCGCCGTTACGAGCTGAAGGGTTGGGGTAGCCGTCGAGGGGGAGATTGGAGCTGATGGCAAAGAAGAGGCGATCGCTGGTTTGCTTGAAGGCAAGGGCGTAGAATTCAAAGGCGCTGGTTTCCCCGACGATGCTGCCCTCAGTACCATCTGTGAAGGAGTCGATCGCATAAGTCCAATCGTTGGATAGGGTTCCTGCTTGGGTGGGTGCTGCAAGTAAAAGCATTCCTGCTACTGTGAGCGGTTTGATTGTTATTGCGATCGGTTGCCATCGACGCATAGGAAACACTCCATTAGGAAAGATGAGGGAAGGATGCCCGTGGGGGTGGAATAGGTAATACGGTCACTACAATACGGCATAATTCCCAACAATTCTTTGGAAAAAGGGTTAAGCTTTGGTTCACTTTACCCAGAGAGCGGTAAGATTACTTGCGTCTTTAGTTTTGATCGCTCAGATCGGATTCGGGACTCTTTGCTCTCCGTCGGGTGTGTAGTGTCTACTGCGTAAACCCTTTGCTAAGTAGATTGCTTATGTTGAGATTTCTAACCAAATCCGATTACTTGCTGCGGGAAACCATGTTGGGGTTGCAGCGGGGCGGCTGGATGAATTGGGCAGCCGTCAGTACGGTAACAGTCTTGCTATTTTTGTTTGGCATGAGTTTGCAAGCGTCGTGGCAATTTGAGAGCTTGCTCAACCAATTTGGTAGCCAATTGGAGGTTTCGGTCTATCTAGATACGGGAATTGAGGCGAGCGCGTTGAAGTCGGCGATCGAAACGTTTCCAGAAGTAACGCGGGTAGTTGCCATCTCCAAGGAGGAAGCCTGGCAAACCCTGGTGAGTGAAATGGGATTGTCGGATATTCAGGGCGCGACGCAGCAGTTGAATGGCAACCCACTGGTGGATGAACTCAAAGTACAGGCGCGATCGTCGGATGAGGTTCCCTTGCTGGCGCAGAAGCTGACAGCCGTCCAAGGGGTAGATGAGGTGTTGTATGTGGATGAGGCGGTGAAGCGCATTGCCCAGTTAAACCAAGGGCTGAACTGGCTGAGTTTTGGCATCACGAGTGTGTTAACGCTGACGGCGATCGCAGTGATTACCACAACGATTCGGCTGATTGTCATGGCACGCCGTCGGGAGATCGAGGTAATGCAGTTGGTCGGGGCGACTTCGACTTGGATTTATCTGCCGTTTATTCTGCAAGGGATTGCCTTTGGGGTAGTCGGGGCGTTGATTGCTTGGGGGTTGATTGGCGGAGTGCAGCAATTTCTAGCTCAATTGTTGGCGCAGCAACCAGATTTTATTCAGTTTTTGGCAGATGGGTTGCAATTGAGTTCTGAGAAAATCGTGTTGCTGCCGTTGATCTTATTGGGGTTGGGAAGTTCGGTGGGATTGATGGGGAGTTTGTTTGCCGTGAGGAAGTTTGCGGTCAGATAGGTGGCTATGAGTGGTTGTTTGAATAATTTTTAACGTATGAGACGGGTAATCGATCGGACTTTTACCGTTGGTGGGTTGGTGCTGGGTATCAGCGGCATTGGGTTGGGTGCGTGGGCACAGTCGGCGGTGGAGTACCGCGAGTTGGGGTTGCGGTATCGAGAGCAGGGGCGTTTGCCAGCGGCGATCGCTGCCCTAGAGCAAGCAACGGTATTGGAGCCCAATAATCCCTCTGGGTTGGTGATGTTGGGGTGGACGTTGCATTTAGCGGAGCAGGAACAGGAGGCAGCCGCCGTGTTACAGCAGGCATTGGCGGTAGAACCTGCCCATGTGCCTGCGTTGAATGCACTAGGGATCGTGTATTTAGTCAATGACGATCTGGTGGCGGCGGCGGTGACCCACGGTTGGGCAGCGTTGTTGGCTCCAGAGAACGAGATTGCCTATTACAACCTGAGTTTGGCGTTGCAGGGGATGGAGCACCACGAGTGGCGATCGCCGCTGCCCAAAAGGCGGTGCAGTTGGAACCCGATAATCCCCATCCACGGGTGGCATTGGCGATTGCCCATTGGAGCAATGAAGATGCAGAATCAGCCAAGCAAGTCTATCAACAGGCGATCGAATTGGATATCCGCTACCGCAGTGTTGCCCAGTTGCCTCGACTCGAAAAAGCGGGGTTTAGTGCAGAACAGATCGAGCTAGCGGCGGCGGTGTTTCAGGCAGTGTTGTAGCGATCAGGAGTGGAGGCTGGAAGAACGGGCGATCGCATCGGAGGAGTCGGTGGTGACTCGAATGCTGGAACCATTTGAGCTATCAAGATTATTTGGTTCGGCGGGGGAAGACGGGGAGTGGACGATCGGCAGGGTAATTTCAACTGTGGTTCCCTGGTTGATTCCTGCGCTGTAGAGGGTGATGCTGCCGCCCATCATCTCAATCAGGTTGCGGGAAATTGCCAACCCTAACCCGGTTCCTTCAAATTTGCGAGTGGTGGTGCCATCCACCATAACAAAGGGACGAAAAAGTTTGTGCTGTTGAGCGGGGTCAATGCCGATGCCCGTGTCTTGGATAGTGGCAATGATCCAAGAACTAAGGGAGGCAGATGGAGCATTTAAATCAGTTGGGGGCGAGCCTACAGCGGTTTCCACCCGTGTGCCGATGGTGATTCCCCCCTCATCTGTGAATTTAGTGGCGTTGTAGACCACGTTAAGTAGAACTTGCTTTAGACGCGCCGGATCGGCTTGAACCAGGATGGGCACGGAGAGATCGGGTACTTCCAGCACCAGCCCCTTCTGTTGAATTTGCACGGCTTGGATTTCAACCACTTCCTTTAATGCCTGATGAAAATCGATCGCCTCCATAAACAAGGGCAATCCTTCTTCCTCAATTCGGCGAATATCCAGCAGATCGTTAATGATCTTTAGGAGATGGACGGCAGCTTTATCGGCTTGGGCGAGGAAATCAAGCTCCTCATCTCGTGAATCGCAGCAGCCATCTCGGACTAATCGGATGCAACCAATGATGGCATTGAGCGGCGTCCGGAGCTCGTGGGAGGTATTGGCGAGGAATTCACTTTTGAGTTGGTTGGCAGTTTCTGCTTCTTGCCAAGCAGACTCCAGTTCCTTTGCCCGTTCTTCTAAGCGACTCACCATGTTGTCGAGGGCTTCTGCTAAGTGGTTGAGTTCGCGAATCTTGAAGTTTTTGGGGGCACGTTCTAGTGGGTCGCGGGTGTGAATGCGGCGTGCATATTTCCCTAGTTGCTCGATCGGGCGGGATAGATCTCTAGCAATATAGAGCATGGCAAGCAAATGGGCTGCCAGCAGCACGGTCGTCAACCCCACCAAAATTTGGGTAATGGCTTCTAAGCCTTTGAGGGCATTGTTTAAGGGGGTTGCCGCTAGAACAGTCCAGATCTGGCTCTCGGTGGAGCTAACTGCGACGGGAATGGGGCTAAATCCAACCAGCCATTCGACTCCATCGCCGTTGAAGTTGACATGGCGGACATCACTCTGTCCCCGCAGTGCGTTGTTGAGGATGTCTTGAAAACGGGCGGCGTCTTCCTCTTGAAAAATATTTTGTCCGACGCGATCGGCAATGGGATGCGCCAAAAAGTTTCCTTGTTGATCAACCACTGCCGTATAACCCAACAGTGACCAAGGCTTGACACTCTCAACCTGTTGGACAACGGCATGGGCTGTCAAACCGTAGCGCAGCTTTCCGCCCTGATCGTAGATCGGCACACTAAAGACAAGATCGAGGTGGTTTGGTGCAATAGCGGAGTCGTCTTCGGCGGGTGCCTCAGAGTTGGGGGATTGAATGGCTAATGCATAGTTGCGAGGTAACGTGGCTAGCGAAAAATCTGCCTGGGAAGACCAGGAGAGCGTCGGGGCAGGCAACTCAATGGGTTGATTACCGCAGGTGCTAGTTGTGATTTGTTTAGTTTTGAGATTAATTAGCTGAAGGCAACGGACATCTGTGGGCAAGTTGGGCAGGAGCTGTTGAAGAAAGATCTGGGCTAGCTCTGGTGAACCAGTTTGCAGCACTTCGGTTTGGCTGGCAATCAGCAGGCTCGATCGCAAGGCTTCGACGGACGATTGTACTGTTTCAGCTTTGCGGACTGCGCTCTCTGTTAAATTGATCCGAGCGGTATAGAGCAGGCTAGTGCGGGCTTTGCGAAAGGTGACTGCGACTCCCAGCAGCAGGATTGGAATGCTGAGTAGCAAAACCCGTGTTAACAAAATCCGACGGAAGGAGGATTGACCCAAAGTAGCCATAACAGTTCTAACTGAAAGCACGGGATCTGCCTTTACAGTAATCTTCAATTACACCCGATCGCTTAGGGGACGATACATAAGGATAGGATTCTTCAAAGACTCTTTATGTACTGAAAACAATTTAATGAATGAACCAAGCCGCCGTTATACCCAGCCAAAAGTAGATATTTAATCTTACTCGATGTTTCTGTGCTGTTGTTTCTGTGCTGTCTTCTGCAATCCTAGGAGGATTGAATTACCCTATCAACAGACCCTTTCACGAATTTAGCCAACCCATGCAGAGCCAATGTAACCCCCAGTACTCTGTCGCTTGGATCAGTAAGATTGCCGAAATTCCTCAAGCAGAGTGGGATGCCCTAGCCATGCCGCTGAAAACGCCCTTCTTTGAATGGGAATGGCTCAACGCCATGGAGAAATCGGGGAGCACAACGGCAAAAACAGGCTGGTTGCCCAATCACCTGACGGTGTGGCGCGATCGCCAACTGGTTGCTGCCGCCCCACTGTATTTGAAAGGACATAGCTACGGAGAATTTGTCTTTGACCATCAATGGGCTGACCTATCACAGCGTTTTGGGTATTCAATATTATCCTAAATTGCTGGGCATGTCTCCCTTTACACCCGCAGAAGGCTATCGATTTTTGGTGGCAGAGGGGGAGGATGCGGAGGATGTGTTTCCCCTGATGGTGGCGGCGATCGACCATTTTTGTCTACAAAACCAGATTTCTGGGTGCAATTTTCTCTACGTCGATCCGGAGTGGCGATCGCAGATGGAGGGCTACGGGTTTTTTAGTTGGATGCACCACAGCTATGTTTGGCAAAATCGAGATTTTCAAACGTTTGATGATTATCTTGGTGCCTTTAATGCCAATCAGCGGCGCAATATCAAACGGGAACGCAAGGCGGTTTCTGAGGCAGGGCTAGTCTTAAGACCCATTAGTGGTAAAGAACTATCACGCCAACTGATGGCTCAGGTCTATCACTTTTATAGTGACACCTGCGACAAGTTTGGCTGGTGGGGTAGCAAATACTTGACCCGCCAATTTTTTGAGCAATTGGTTCCCAATTATGCCCATCGCGTGGTGGTGTTTGCCGTCCACAGTGGGGACAATCCCCAACCGATTGGCATGTCTTTTTGTCTAACGAAGGGCGATCAGCTCTATGGGCGCTATTGGGGAGCTACCCATGAGTTTGATAACCTGCACTTTGACACCTGCTATTACACCCCGATCGAGTGGGCGATCGCCCATGGGATTCAGACGTTTGACCCTGGTGCGGGGGGTCGCCACAAGAAACGCCGAGGGTTTCCCGCCACCCCTAATTATTCTTTGCATCGAATTTATGATCCGCGATTGGCAAAAATTCTGCAATCCTACATTCAGGAAGTAAATCAGCTAGAACAACAGGAGATCGAGGCGATTAACCAAGATTTGCCCTTTAAGCAGACCCCACCTCCGTTACTCGGTGAGGCGATCGAGCCTCCAATCGATTTGAGGTAAACTGGAATACTTAGAATCAATTGTGTTGTGAATCCCCTACCGAAGCTCACCATGATGCCTACTGCCAACTCGATGGCTGCGGAGCGTGCTGTTCTTGATGACAAACTCTCTAAGCGCTACATTGAACTTGATCCCTGCGGTTATTTTCTGATCTACCTCGATCGAGAGGCAGGGTTGATTGTCGCCAAGCATTTTACCAACACGATCAATGAAAAAGGCTTAGCCTGTGATCCGGTGAGTGGAGAACCCTTGCCCACACGGGGTAAGGTAGAGCGCATGCCTGCTGCTACCTTCTATGGCAGAACCGCAAAGGAGCTATGCATCAAGATCTTTGAGGAAACCAAACCCTGTCCCCTGAGTTATCTTGACCACGCTGCCTATTTGGGTCGAGAGTTTATGCGGGCTGAGATTGCCTTGCTCAGCGACACTGAGTACGTGCAAGACTGATGGCGATCGGCACGCTCTATGGAATTGGAGCTGGACCAGGGACCCGGAACTGATCACGGTCAAAGGGTTACGGTTGCTCAATGCTGCGTCTGTGGTTGCCTTCCCAGCAGGAATCGAGGGTAAGCCTGGTGTCGCTCAACAAATTATTGATTTGTGGCTGCAACCCCACCAACGGAGGTTGCCCCTTGTTTTTCCCTATGTGCAAGACGAAGTCATGCTGCAACAGGCTTGGAAGACGGCAGCGGCTCAGGTGTGGGAATGGTTGGTGCAGGGACAGGATGTGGCATTTGTTTCAGAGGGAGATGTCAGTTTTTACAGCACCTTTACCTATCTGGCGCAGACGTTACAGCACCTCCATTCCAAAGCGGCTATCCAGGTTATCCCAGGGATTTCATCTCCAATGGCAGCCGCTGCGGCGTTGGGCATTCCACTGACGGTGCGTTCTCAGCGCCTATTGGTATTGCCTGCCCTCTATCATGTTTCCGAACTAGAAATTGCCCTTCAGCAGGCAGATGTGGTGGTGTTGATGAAGGTGAGTTCGGTCTATGCCCAGGTGTGGCAAGTGTTAGAGCGATACCAGTTGTTGCAGCAGAGCTACGTGGTTGAGCGAGCTACTCTGCCGGAGCAAATCATTTATGCTGACTTGAGCGATCGCCCTGATTTGAAGCTCCCCTACTTTTCGATCTTGATTGTTCAGGTAAATCGTGAGACAAGTTAGGGTTGATCTAGTGCTCTTCCTTCAACGGCACGATCTGTCCACCCAGATTAATCGATCGCGATAAGGCAGCCAAAACTTTCACTAACTCCGCCCCAACCCAACCCGATGAGATCGGCGAGGGAGAATTGTGTTGAGCATGAAATAGGAAGTGATTGCAGACTTGTTGGAGTGGTTCGATGGGGTCGAGGACGATCGAATGGTGGGCAAGATTGGCAGGGACGTACCCATAGGACTCCTGTTCTAACCTACCCTGTTGAATCGTCAGGGGAGTAGAACTTAATTCATCGAAAATCAAAGCTCCCTCACTGCCCACAAGGGATAAACGGCGCTGTTTGTCTGGGTTTGCCCAACAGAGATGGATTACCGCTTCAACCCCACTGGGGTAGATCAACGTTACCCAAACCAAATCAGATAAGCCTTGAGAAAAATGGGGTGCCTGCGATCGCGTTTGCAACCAGACTGTTCCCTGTGCCCGCACCTGACAGGGAGTTTCCTGCAACCAGTAGTTAAAAATGGCGATGTCGTGAATTGCCAAATCCCACAGAGCATCAACGTCATAGCGCACTGGAGTCAAATGGGTGCGAGTGGCATAGCCATAGCGCAACGAGCCGATCGCCCCGGTGTGCAGAAGGTGCTGCCCCATCTGTACCGCTGGATGAAATAAGTAGGTGTGATCCACCACCAGTTGGCGTTGCTGCTGCTGGGCTAACTCACATAGCGCCAGGGATTCTTTGTAGTCCAAAGT
>JAAUSV010000034.1 GCA_012032525.1 Leptolyngbyaceae cyanobacterium SL_7_1 | reverse complement strand
CTATCTGACGGGCGATCGCGCCCCTGCTGTGGTTTCTTCTCCGGTTTCTTCTCCGACCAGTTCCACCGCTCCCCTGCGGGTGGGCATCGTCTGGGCAGGTAATCCAAATAATCCCAATGACCACAACCGCTCTGCCCCATTGGCGGCGTTTGCCGATCTACTCACCTGCCCAACGGTTGCCTTCTACAGTTTGCAAAAGCAGGTGAAAGCGGAGGAGGTGGAACTCTTGACGCAATGGCAACAGGCTGGCTTGATTACCGATTGGAGTGCACACCTGCACGACTTCAGGGACACCGCCACGGCGATCGCCAGCCTCGATCTGGTGATTACCGTCGATACGGCGGTGGCTCATCTGGCGGGTGCTTGGCAAAACCTGTGTGGGTGTTGCTCTGTCAGGTGGCGGATTGGCGCTGGCTGTGGAAGCGGGACGATAGCCCGTGGTATCCGACGGCTCGGCTGTTTCGACAAGCGACGCGGGGCGATTGGGCAGACGTGTGCCAGCAAGTGATCGACACCCCTAGCCCACTCCCATCCCCAGTCTGTGGAGACCCCGGATGGAGAATTCGACCTGGTGCGTCAATGGTTGCGACAGGATGAGCTAGCAAAGGCAGAACAGTACTGTTGGCAAGGGTTGAGCCACAATTCACAGCAGGCGATCGCCCTAATGCTGTTGGGACAAATCGCCGATCGCCGCCAGCAGTGGAGCACCGCTCTCACCTACTTTCAACGAGCGATTATGGCAGACCCCACCCTGGCAGAGGCACACAATCGCCTTGGGAACGTTCTGCAACGGCAGCGACGATTTGCAGAGGCGATTCCCTATTACCAACAGGCAATCGCCCACCAACCGGATTATGTGGAGGCTCACAGCAACCTAGGCGCTGCCTATGAGGAGATCGATCGCTACGAAGAGTCGATCTCCTGCTACCAAGCTGCCCTCAGCCTTCGCCCTGATTATGCCGACGCCTACTACAACCTAGGCAATACCTACCGCAGCCAGGGCGACGTTGCCGCCGCTGTCACCGCCTATCGCCAGGCGATTGCCCTCCAGCCCCACTACCCAATGGCGCACAACAACTTGGGATTGGCGCTCTACGACTTGGCGCAACCGCAAGCGGCGATCGCAGAATATGACAAGGCGATCGCCCTCATTCCCAATAACAGTGATGCCCATCTCAACCGGGGATTGGCACGGCTCTTCCAGGGGGATCTGGCGGAGGGCTTTCGGGATTATGAATGGCGTTGGCGGGTGGTGGGGGGCGACTTCAAGCCACTTCCTGCCTTTTCCCAGCCGCAATGGGATGGCTCGGAGTTGAATGGAAAAACGATTCTCCTCTGGGCAGAACAGGGGTTGGGGGATACGATTCAATTTATTCGCTATGCCCAGTTGGTGCGCCATCGGGGCGGACGGGTGATTGTAGAATGCCAACCCTCCCTCCAGCGACTGCTATCCACCCTGCCTGCGGTAGAGCAGGTGATTGCGCAAGCAGATCCCCTCCCTGCCTTTGACACCCATATCCCGCTGTTGAGCCTTCCCCACGCGTTGGGAACCACGCTCGAAACCGTCCCTGCGGCTGTTCCCTATTTGCAAGCTCCAACCCCAAAGCCGCTGACCGCTCCCCCTGGAACCTTGAAAGTGGGCATCGTCTGGGCAGGAAATCCCAACCATCGCTCCGATCGCCACCGTTCCTGTCCATTCCACCATCTGCTGCCGCTCCTGCAACAACCAGGGGTGACGTTTTACAGCCTACAGGTGGGACGATCGGCGGATCTAGCACCCCATCTAGACTCCCTCGTCCTCTACGATCTCAGTCCTGAATTGCAGGATTTTGCCGATACAGCGGCGGCGATCGCCCCACTCGATCTGGTGATTACCGTCGATACCGCCGTTGCCCACCTTGCCGGAGCACTGGGAAAACCCGTCTGGATCCTGCTCTCCTACGCTCCAGACTGGCGCTGGCTGCTCGATCGCTCTGATACGCCCTGGTATCCCACGGCTCGTCTATTTCGCCAACCCCAAGCAGGCGACTGGACAACCGTGATCGCCCAAGTGATCACCGCCCTAGTCCCATTGACCTCCCCTCCTCTCCCTGCTTCCCCTTCTGCCTTCCTGCTTTCCCCTCCCTCCCCCCGACTCATTGGTATCGGCTTTCCCATTGGCGTCAACACGGGCTGGCGGGTATATGGACTCAATCTAGCGCTCCAACTGTTGCGAATTCCGGGGGTGGCTCCGGCTCCCCTGACGCCACTGTCCGCTCCCCACCTGCTCAACCCAATTCATCGATCGATGCTGACCCCCACCTTGGGGCATCAACAGGTGTTGCAACAATTGCTCGATCGCCACCCCGCCCAAACCATCACAGGGGATCTGCTGGTGCTGAAGCCGCTGGGCAATAACCTGGTAACCACTGAGGAGATGCGGCGGATTTTTGGACAACCGACCATCGGAACCATCTTTTTTGAAGATACGCACCTGACGCCTGCCGCGATCGCCCAAGCCGAGCGTTATGACCTGATTGTGGCAGGCTCACACTGGAATGCTCAAGTGCTCAGGCAGCATGGGATTGACCACGTTGTCACCGTTTTACAGGGGATCGATCCGAGTATTTTCCATCCGGCTCCGGCGGCGCGGTGGTTTGGCGATCGCTTTGTCATCTTCTCTGGCGGCAAGTTAGAGTACCGCAAAGGACACGATCTGGTGGTTGCTGCCTTTAAAGTCTTTCACCAGCGTCATGCCGATGCCTTGCTGCTGACGGCGTGGCACAATCCCTGGTTGGAGACGATGGCAGGATTAGAGCAGACGGGGCATGTCACGGGCTTGCCTAGGGTGACGCACGGACAGATTCAAATCAAGCCGTGGCTGGTGGAGAATGGCATTTCGCCAGAGGCAACGATCGATCTGGGGGCAATTCCCAATCACCTGGCAGGACAAATCTTAAGAGAGGCGGATGTGGCGGTGTTTCCCAATCGGGCGGAGGGGGGAACAAATTTGGTGGCAATGGAAAGCCTTGCCTGTGGCATCCCCACGATCCTATCCACCAATACGGGACACCAGGATTTGCTGGGGGATCATTGCTATCCCTTGGCTACCCAGGGGCAGGTGCGGGGGTGTGCTTTATATCGAGGCACGGACGGCTGGGGCGAATCGCTGGTGGAGGAGATCGTGGAAACCCTGGAGACGATCTATACCAATCGCCCAGTCGCCCAGCAGCGAGGAGCCGCCGCCCACCAATTTATGCAGGATTGGACATGGGAAAAGCAGGTCAATCGCCTGCTGGCGGCGATCGCCCTCTGCCATGAGTCAATTCCACTCGGCTCAGTGGTGAACTGATAGGATGGAAACAGGCGACTTTTTCCTGTGGAAGCTATGTCCTTAGACAATCTGCGAAATCTTTATCAGCAAGTGATCCTGGAGCGCTACAAATCCCCCCGTCATCGGGGTAAGACCGACCCAGTCGATCGCTACCAAAAAGGACACAACCCCTCCTGCGGCGACACGATCGAACTCACCCTGCACCTGGATGAGGCAGCAGAGCGCATTCAAGATGTCAAATTTGATGGCGAGGGCTGTGCCATTTCCCTGGCATCTGCTGATCTAATGGCAGAAGCATTGCGGGGACGCACGGTTGCAGAAGCTCTAGAAATGGTTCAGCGCTTTCAGTCAATGATGCGGGGTGAAGCTGAGTTTCCCCAGGAGTTCCGCAAACTCAATGTCATGCAAGGCGTGGCACAGTTCCCGGTGCGCATTAAGTGTGCTAACCTGTCGTGGCACACGCTCAAAGCTGCTCTGGAAGCTCAAGAAGCTCAGTTGGCTGCCTTTGTGAGCAACGAATAGTTCTAGCCATTAGTCAATAGCCCAGCAAACAGCCGTTTCCCTTTACCCCTATGCCATCTCTTTCCACCTTTCTTCTCGCCGCACAGTGGGCTGGAATTCTCACGATCGCCTTTGCGTTACTGACGCTCCTCAGCTTCCTGTTGAGCTGGGGCATTCGCTTTCGACTGGTGGGGGCAACGGGGTTTATGTTGGTATTGACGGCGGGATTGTTTGCGCTCAGTTTAGTCCCCATCAGCCGGACAGTGGTGCCGGGGGCAGTCCGGTTTGCACGGGTCTACGACTCTGGAGCCACCCAAGTGGTGATTGCCGTCCCTTCTAGCATTACGCCACCGGAACTGGCGGCGACTCTCCAGCAAGCCGCCAGTGATTTGTTTTCATCGGGACGGCTCAGTCAGGGAGAGGCTCAGATGACGATTCGAGTGAGAACGTTATTACATCCCGAAGCAGGGCTATCGAAGTTGGTGTATTTGGGCGAGATTAGGCGATCGCTGCTTGTCCGCGATGACCCAGACATGCAGATCACTCTGTATCCAGAAGCAGTGGCGCAGTTGCCTCCCGCTGTCTCCCCTCAAGCTGAGGAGAGTGAGTAACTCGATAGTTGGTCATTACCCGTTCGAGCTCATCTAGTCGAATTGGTTTGCTGATGTAGTCATCCATTCCAGCAGCAATGCAGCTCTGGTAATCTGTCTCTTCGGTACTGGCTGTCACTGCCACAATATAGGGGCGGATGGTTGGATGCCATTCCTGGCAAATCTGCCGAGCCGCATCGATGCCACTCATATTGGGCATATACATATCCATCAGTATCACGTCGTAGGGCTGTTGACGGAGCGCACCCAACACCTCTAACCCATCTTTAGCAAGGTCTGCTTGATAACCCAAGCGTTCTAACATGCGCGTTACAACCTTTTGATTAATCAAGTTGTCTTCTGCTACCAGCACTTTTAACGTATTCATAGGAGTGGAAAAGGATTTGTACCTAACAATAGCGCTTTCACTTCTACGCACTAGGACTAGAGGCGGAAACTTTATGCTTGCTCTACCCAATTTAACTTGAATTCAAATTAGGTAAACGAATTGCCCTGCTTCGATGCGCTAGATAGTTGTGCTACATAAATAGCAGCGGCGCGATCATCAACATCATCCATGGACGATGTTGATGATTGCACTTACTGATAATCCTAGACCGTTCTACTTTTATTAGAAGGCGCAAATCTACGGATCAACCAGGGTGATCAACTCAAAGTACCTAGCTAAGCTTGAGAGCATTGACTGGCACTTCATCCCATGACTCCACTTGTCGGAGTTGGGCTATCCAACCCGCCGCCATCTGTTCCTTGGTTAAGTTTGCCTGAAATGATTGATGACACGCTTCTGCCTGCGATCGATCGCAACAGGCAATACACGAATAAATAATTCCTGATGGATCGATCTGCTCGTTTACCCAAATCACCACAGTGTTTGCTCCCTAAAATGGGCGGGGTGGCACCGCTCAGCGCTACAGTTCACATCCTAGAGTCTGTGGTCGCCTTTGATCATACCGTCTTCTAGATACGTAACTCGATCGGCAACGTCAATAATCCGGGGGTCATGGGTAACCATCAACACCGTGTGACCATGTTCCTTTGCCAAGTTGCGCAATAATTCAATTACCGCATGTCCGCTGTGGGAGTCTAGAGCGGCGGTGGGTTCGTCTGCCATGATCAAGGGCGGGTCGCCAGCGAGGGAACGGGCGATCGACCACTCGCTGCTTTTGCTCCACCCGATAGCTCCCTTGGCGGACTGCTTGCCTTATCTGCTAAGCCAACTTGGTTGAGCAGGTCCAAAGCTCGCTGGCGAGCCGGGCGCTCTTTGGCTCCCTTCATGGTCAGGGCTAATGTCACATTTTCGAGCGCTGAGAGGGCAGGGAACAGGTTAAACCCCTGAAAAATGAAGCCTATGTTGTGTAAGCGAAACTGAGCTAATTGCGATCGAGACAACCGGGTAATGTCTTGGTTTAACAGGTGCACATTGCCCCCTGAAGGGGTTAAAATGCCTGCCAGGATCGACAGCAAGGTCGTTTTGCCTGAACCGGACGGTCCCATTAGCAGGTGAACGTCGCCTGCATCAACTTCCAAATTAATATTTTGGAGCGCTTGATAGGCTTGGCTTCCCGTCTGAAAAATCATCTGTATCCCGTGGGCAGCGATCGCCTTTGCCTGACGCTGGGTCGATCGAGCTGTCTCAGTAGACATGGTTGAGGGACTAGAATGTTGTCCGAGCTTAGTTAAGTCAATTTGGGCAGTCATTTGCTTTAATAATGCGATGCGACCATTGGGCAGCGGAGGAGCGAAGGCAGAGCGGGCTTGACCAGTTGTGTAACACTGTCTTCACCGTAACGACGTTGGCAAGGAAAAACCTCGTCCAAACTAGGTAGCCCAATCGGGTGAAGTTCACTGATTTAGGTTGACAAAAAGCAGGATGAATGCGGAGGAGACAGTGGCAAAAATCACAAGTCTTAGTTTTAGATCCACTGCCCATGCCAATTAATCCAGATTATTAAGTCTTTTATTCCATTATGAATTTAATCGGCTTTTGAGCAAAATTTGAGTAACCCCCTACACGAAATTCTTACATAGCGGACACGCTCGGTTCATTCACACCAGATGGACTATTAAATGGCTAGGCACACAGTTAGGCTTTGAAGACGATCGCCGGATCAACATGGGTCACCTTTTGGATAGCAAACAGGGCAGAACCGACACACATGACGATCGTTACCCCAAAGATTCCTACGGCTGTCACTGGAGTGATCAGAATCATGATTCCTTGGGTGGTGAAGGTCCAGGTTCCCAATGCCAGACAGAGCGCCATACTGGGGATATATCCTAAGACCGCCATCCACAGGGCTTGTTCCATAATGATTCGGTAAATCAACCGATCGGGTGCCCCCATCGCCTTGAGTGTGCCAAACTCCTGGATATGATCTACCACTGATGAATAAAGAATTTGCCCGACAATCACCATGCCCACAATAATGCCGACGGCTGCCCCCAATCCTAAAACGAACCCCAAGCCCGTACGCCGCTGCCAGTAGTTGCGGGTGCGGCTTGCCATTTCTGCTTTGGTGTAGGAGCGAGTGCCGGGGAGAGCGCGATCGAGTTGTTGCTTGAGGGCTTGTAGATCGTGTCCCGGTTCTGCCCGAACCAACACGTAGGTAATGGCATCGCTGGCGCTCAGGGGGGCGGGAGCCACATTGGGGGAGTTGGGCTGGGTTTGGCTATAGACGTTGGTGCAAAACAGTTGCCCTGACTCAAACTGGCAATTGGTGGTAGACGACAAGCCAGAGGTAATGTAAGCATTGGCGGTTTCTAAGGAGGTGAACAGGAACGTGCTCGACGCAATGAACTGGGTTTCCTGAGACAACCCGACCAAGGTTGCAGGTAACGAGCCAATGCTGGCATGATCGCCCACCGTTTCAAGGCGAAGAGAACCGAGGTTGGTGCGATCGGTAATAAACGTGTAGGGCGTCTGCAAATCGTCCCAGTTCCCTTCTATCAGACTACCTGGGTCAAACAGTTGGCTGGATGGGCTAAACCCCACTAGGCGCACGGGTGAAATTTTACTCCCCCCCGCGCTCCGCCAAATCCCACCACTGCGAATGGTCAGAGCCTCTGCCCGTGCCACTCCATCAATGTCATTTACCTGATTGACAAGTCCGGCGGGGATCGGCAAGGTGAGTTCTAAATAAACCATTTCACTAGCTCCCACCCAAATATCTGCGTCAGAGTTGTCGATTAGGGTGGTGGACGATCGACTAAATCCGCCGAAAATTCCAGTTTGGATGGTCACCAAGCTTACGGCAAACATAATGCCAGCTTGAGCTACTAGAAATCGGGGAATATCTTCGAGCAGATTTTTGCGGGCGATCGAGGGCATGGGGAAGACCTTGGGCTTGTTGGTCGAAACAATTTAGATCTACTTTCAATTCTCACGCTAACTGAGTGGCAAGAGCCTTAGCTTAAGCCTGTTTAAATTTATTCTGAGTGATTTTGAAGAGGATGGAGGGGCGATCGTTCCTCGTTGCTAAAAATGAGCCGTTCTACTAACCATCAGCCAGAGAACGGGGTTTTATGCAAAGGATCACGAATTTATTAATGGGTAATTTTCCTATGTAAGGGCATGGTAATGCCCCTACGGAGATTCTGGTTTTGCAGGTAGTTTAATCCCTGATCCAAGCGGGCGATGCTCAAGACGGATGTTCGCCGCTAGTTACGTCTCAAACTCAATAACTATTTTCGGTAGTCCTCAACCCTTACCTTAAAGATTCAGTACCCTATTTTCATCGTCATCCAATCACAAAATCCGCTGCGTTGATCTGAGCCGATGAAATTCCTACCAACAATGCCAGTTGATCCGTCCCAGCACTGATCAAGGTATTGCGTCCCGATTGACGGATAGTCAAATCGCGAAACCGCAACCCCCTGGCTAGCATGAGCTGATCGCGTCCATTTTGAAAATCCAAAATCGTGTCGCGTCCTTGTCGTCGGGTCAACACAAACCGATCGCGCCCTGCCCCACCCGTCAGTTGATCGCGACCACCGCCACCATCCAACAAATCATTGCCCGCCTCCCCAAACAGGCGATCGTTGCCCGTGCCGCCCCTCAGCGTGTCGTTACCGACACGCCCCGGAGGCTATCTCGACCAGTACCTCCATCCACTGTGTCGTTGCCCGTGCCACCCGTAAGGATGTCGTTGCCATCCCCACCCAACAGGCGATCGTTGCCTGCTTCGCCCAGCAATTCGTCATTGCCACCTAACCCGCTGAGAACATCGTTTCCAGAAGTACCCGTTAGGCGATCGCCTCCGGCTGTCCCCGTACCAAATGGTACTGCTGCAAATCGTTGCGCCACAATACCCGTACCATCTGCATCCGCATTGGTATCGATCCAAGCAATCACAAAATTGCCCGTTGGGTCGATGGCGATCGCTGGAGTAAACTCATCGCCTGTGCCAGAGGAATTGACTGGGAATTCTAGATTTTTGGCAATCCCGTCAGCGGTGTAAGCTCGACCATAGAGATCATCTAAAAACACTTCCCAGGTGACGACAAACTCGCCAGTAGCAGACATGGCGATCGCTGGATCAGTTTCAAAGTTACGCTTGACGGTTTGGATGGCGAACTCTCCACCCAGTCGGGTGCCTGCACTGTCGTAGCGCTGTGCCTGGATGCCCGTGTCAAAATCTTCCCAGACAATTACAAAATTACCGAGGGCATCGGTGGCGATCGCAGCACGGCTCTGAGCATTGCTCGTCTTGGTGTTGACCAAAACCTCACTGCCCTGAGCAATCCCGGTGGCGTTGTAGCGCTGGGCTTTGATGCCAAAACTGCCCCCATCGTCCCCCGTCCAGGCAATCACAAAATCGCCATCGTTGTCGATCGCTACATCTGGATCGCGTCCATCGGTGGTGACAGTGAATGAATCGCCCTGCGCCTCACCCGCTGAGTTAAATTGCCGCGCAAATACGCCAACTGCCGCCCCAGTGGTCGTGACAAAACCGCTCCAGGTAATGACAAACTCTCCAGTGCTGTTGGTGCGATCGCCAACCCAAACGGAGCATCGGGGAAGGATGAGACTAAGATTGGGTCGCCCAGTGCTGCCCCAGTATTGCTGTAACGTTGAGCATAGACACCGGTATCATCTCCCTCAACCACTTCCCCATCTCCTTGCCAGGTAATGACGAAGTTTCCCGCCACATCCATTGCTACATCTGGGTCACGCTGAAAACCACTGGTAAAGGAGTTAACCCGAAACTCGCTCCCCAAGGGATTGCCGTTGCTGTCAAACCGTTGGGCGTAGATCCCCGTTTGGCTACCATCCTGCCCATCACTCTCCCAAACCACAACAAAGTTGCCAGCGCTATCTCTGGCGATCGAGGTTCGGGTCTGATCGTTGGGGGTAAAGGTGTTAACGCGAAATTCGGAGCCGATCGTGGGAGCGTTTGCCATCTGTCTCTCCGCTGGATACTGTGCTGTTTGATGTTTCAGGCAACCAGCGGAATACTCCGGCAAGGATAAACAGAATGTATAGGTTTAGACTGAATCTACCTAAATCGCGCAGTAAAGCACCTTATCATCTTGATCTATGATGTAAACAAACTGAGATAATAGACCATGCGATCTGTTATTGACATTGGCACACTGATTGTCCGCACACCGGGAATTCTCGGTGGTCGTCCTCGAATTGAGGGAACCAGGGTTTCTGTTCAACGGATTACCGCTTGGTACAAGATGGGCTTAAGTGCAGAAGAGATTGTCGATCGGATGGGCAACTTGTCTCTGGTTCAAGTTTATGCAGCATTGACTTACTACCACGCCAATCCAGAGGAGATAGAGGCTTACTTAACGGCTGAGAAGACAGATTACGAAAGACTTGCTGCTGACGTAAAGCAATAACATGAGTTTAATTCGACTGTTGATCGATGAAGATTCTATGGATCATCGATTTGTCAGAGCTTTGAGAGCACGAAGGATAGATATCACAACTGTTGGAGAAATCGGTACAATCAGCTTTTCAGACGAAGACCAGCTAATACTTGCGACCCAGCAGCAGCGAGTGTTGTACACATTTAATGTTGGTGATTTCTGCCAATTACACAATATCTTTATAAGCAGAAATCAAATTCATTCTGGAATCATCATTTCATCACAGGAATATTCAATTGGTGAGCAAATGCGACGAGCTTTAAAGCTAATAGCTACTAAATCTGCTGAGGAAATGGTGAATCAACTAGTATTTTTAAGTGCTTATGCAGCGATCGAATAAAATGATTTGAGTTAGTGTCTCATGAAAATGTCTAAAGATTTTTTATATGAAATTGTCCACTGTTCTCATGCAAAAGTCTGTAGAGAAGACAGCACTATAACTAATCCATGTCGTGAAATTGTTGATTATCAAACCTCAATTGGCTTAGATGCTTTTCAAGCTCCTGAACCTTGGAGTGGGAACATAGAATACGCACCTATTCTTTTTCTAAGTTCAAATCCGTCAATCAGTTCTAATGAGATTTATCCCACTTGGGATTGGTCATCTGAAGAGATATATGATTATTTTAATTATCGGTTTGGTGGAGGCAACAAAGACTGGAGTATTAATGGCACAAAACCCTTACTAATCAATAATAAGTATGGTCGTTCCGTTCAATTTTGGGCAGCAGTTCGACAACGTGCTATTGAGTTATTTCAGCGGGATGTTTTTCCAGGAACTGATTATGCACTTACTGAAATAGTGCATTGCAAATCTCGCAATGAAATCGGTGTAGAACAAGCACAATATCAATGCGTTGAAGCCTACTTATTAAAAATTTTAGAATTAGCAGGAGCAAAGGTAATTGTCGTGCTGGGGGCGCGTGCAAAGCAAGCGGTTCAAGACAAGTTCAATATTTCATCAGAAGTCACAGTATCCGAACCTATCAATATCGGAGGACATGAAAAGCTTTTCACCTTTCTCCCACATCCAAACGCACGAGGTTATCGTTCCTTTGCCAAGTGTTTACAAAATGGGGAGCTTGAGATGTTGCGTTGTTTCTTGCGGTAGCATAAAAAATAGCGATATGTAGTAACCCTCTTTAAATCATGAAATCTTTCCACCTCAGATCTCCGGCTTCTTAAAGAAGCCGGAGATCTTGGTTCTAACTATCAATATCAAGTTCTAATTTTACCTAAACCAGAGCCGTCGCTTTAATCGCAAAGATTTTCTCAATCACCGTTGCCACCACCCGATCGGGGGTCGATGCCCCAGAGGTAATGCCCACCACGATCGCCCCCTCTGGCAACCACGGTTCCTGCACCTGTAGATCCTGATGCAATGGTTTGTGCTCCACCCGATTACCTGTGCCAATCCGATCGCCACTGTCGATGTGGTAAGAGGGGATACCCCGCTCGATCGCAATCTCCTGCAAGTGCGTGGTGTTTGAGGAGTTAAAGCCACCAATCACCACCATTAGATCCAACTTTTCTTCCACCAAGCCAAACATGGCGTCTTGCCGTTCCTGCGTGGCATCGCAGATGGTGTTGAAGCTGAGGAAATGCTCGTTGAGGCGATCGGGACCATATTTCTTCATCATTGTGTGTTCAAACAGTTTGCCGATCTGTTCGGTTTCGCTCTTGAGCATGGTGGTTTGGTTAGCGATGCCGATGCGTTCTAGATCGCGATCGGGGTCAAAGCCTTCCGAACAGGCGCGGCTGAATTTTGCCATGAACTCGGTGCGATCGCCGCCGCTCAGAATGTAATCGCAGACGTAACGAGCTTGATCCAGATTCAACACCACCAGATAGGTTCCGGCAAAGGAACTGGTGGCGATCGTCTCTTCGTGATTATATTTGCCGTGGATGATCGAGGTGTGGCTACCTTTTTTGTGCTTTTCTACCGTGTTCCAAACTTTCGAGACCCAGGGACAGGTAGTATCAACGATCGTGCAGCCGCGATCGTTGAGCAGTTGCATTTCCTGCACACTGGCTCCAAAGGCAGGCAAAATCACCACATCGCCCTGACCAACACCGGAGAAATCCTTGCCAGTTGCTTTGACATCAACGAATTCCACCTGCATCTCCCGCAGGCGTTGGTTAACAGAAGGGTTGTGAATGATCTCATTGGTGATCCAAATCCGCTCACTGGGGAAGTGCTGGCGTGTTTCGTATGCCATCGCCACTGCCCGTTCCACTCCCCAACAAAAACCAAACGCTTCAGCCAGTCGAATCGTCACATCACCCTGAGTTAGGGTATAGCCGTTGTCGCGAATCTGTTGAATCAAATCACTTTGATACTCCGACTGCATCATGCCAGACACTTCGGTTTCGTGTCCAAAACCTTTGCGGTGGTAGTTGTCGGAGTGGTTGAGCGATCGCTTGAATGCCTTGGTGTCCATGCCGATAGGGAGCCTTGGTGAGAATCTGCTTTCAGCCTATCAGATTCGGACTAACCCGTTGGGTGATTTTACTAGAGATTCATCGCCGATCGCCATAGAGAACCCCAATCACTGTGTCCGATAAATCGTAATTAAAGAAAACTTTTACTAATCACGGCAAAAAGTAAGTCTTATCACACCTCCAGATTGCTTTAGAGTGAGAATAGTTAGTCAGATCCTTTGACGACTTAGAAGGTATACCTATGCACCTGAATGAAGTCACCCATCCCAATCAGTTGCGCGGTTTGTCGATCAACCAGCTCAAACAAATCGCCCGCGAAATCCGCGAAAAGCATCTCCAGACCGTTGCAGCAACCGGCGGTCATCTCGGTCCGGGACTGGGTGTAGTTGAGTTAACGTTGGCACTCTACCAAACCCTCGATCTGGATCACGACAAAGTCATATGGGATGTGGGACACCAAGCGTATCCCCACAAATTGATTACTGGACGCTAAGACGACTTTCACACCTTACGGCAGAAAGATGGAGTAGCGGGGTATTTGAAGCGGTGTGAGAGTCGGTTCGATCATTTTGGCGCAGGGCACGCCTCCACCAGCATCTCGGCTGCCCTGGGCATGGCGATGGCACGCGATCTTAAGGGAGAAAAATTCAAAGTCGTTGCGGTGATTGGCGATGGTGCGCTCACGGGCGGCATGGCGCTAGAGGCAATCAACCACGCAGGGCACTTACCCAAAACCAACCTGCTGGTGGTGCTGAATGATAACGAAATGTCGATTTCTCCCAATGTCGGTGCAATTCCCCGCTACCTCAACAAGATCCGCCTGAGTCCGCCGATGCAATTCCTCACCGACAACTTGGAGGAGCAGTTTAAGAATCTCCCCTTCGTCGGTGAGTCGCTTTCCCCCGAATTAAACCGGGTGAAGGAAGGCATGAAGCGGTTGGCAGTGCCCAAAGTGGGAGCGGTGTTTGAGGAGTTGGGCTTTACCTACATGGGTCCGGTGGATGGGCACAACTTGCAGGAATTGATGATCACCTTCAACCAGGCACACCAGCACACGGGTCCAGTTTTAGTGCATGTGGCAACGGTGAAAGGCAAGGGCTATGCGATCGCCGAGCAAGACCAAGTCGGCTACCATGCCCAATCTCCCTTCAACCTGGCAACTGGCAAAGCCATTCCCGCTAGCAAACCCAAGCCCCCCGCCTACGCCAAAGTCTTTGCCCACACCTTGGTAAAACTGGCAGAAAACGATCCGCGCATCGTCGGCATTACAGCGGCAATGGCAACGGGAACCGGATTGGACAAACTTCAAGCCAAATTGCCCAAGCAATATATTGACGTGGGCATTGCCGAACAACACGCCGTCACCCTCGCCGCCGGGTTGGCCTGTGAGGGAATGCGTCCGGTGGTGGCGATCTACTCCACCTTCCTCCAGCGAGCCTTTGACCAGATTATTCACGATGTCTGTATTCAGAAGTTGCCTGTGTTCTTCTGTCTCGATCGCGCTGGCATTGTCGGAGCCGATGGCCCCACCCACCAAGGCATGTACGACATCGCCTACCTGCGCTCTATCCCCAATATGGTGCTGATGGCTCCCAAGGACGAAGCCGAGTTGCAGCGGATGTTGGTGACGGGGGTGAACCATATTGAGGGACCGATCGCCATGCGCTATCCCCGTGGCAATGGCTACGGCGTCCCCCTGATGGAGGAAGGCTGGGAACCCCTGCCGATCGGCAAAGGTGAAATCCTCCGCCACGGCGATGATGTGCTGCTGGTGGGCTACGGCACAATGGTGCATCCCGCCGTACAGGTCGCCGAAATTTTGAACGAACACGGCATCAATGCCACAGTAATCAACGCTCGATTTGCCAAGCCTTTAGATACGGAACTCATCCTACCGCTGGCAAAACAAATCGGTCGCGTTGTCACCCTGGAGGAAGGCTGCACTATGGGTGGCTTTGGCTCCGCCATTGGGGAAGCGCTGATGGATGCCAACATTCCCGCCTCCCTGATTCGCTTGGGTGTGCCAGATGTGCTGGTTGATCACGCAGAACCCAAGGAATCGATGGCAACGCTAGGATTGACCCCTCCCCAGATCGCAGAAAAGATTCTGAAATCGTTTGCGTTCTCACGGGAAGCAACGGCGATCGGATAATCTCAGCATTCAGGGATTGTAGCCCCCCCGGCTTTTCCTAAAAAGCCGGGGGGCTGGTCGTCAGGTCATCTCCTAAAAGCGTCACCCATTCTGATAGACTTTGAAATTGAGATGGGTATCAAACATCGTCAAATCAGCAGTTTGGAGGGATGAGCGGTGGAAAACACACTCGGTTTGGAAATTATTGAAGTCGTAGAACAAGCAGCGATCGCCTCTGCCCGATTGATGGGAAAGGGGGATAAAAACGAAGCAGATCGAGTGGCAGTGGAAGCCATGCGAGAGCGGATGAATAAGATCTACATGCGCGGTCGCATTGTGATTGGAGAAGGGGAACGCGACGACGCCCCCATGCTCTACATCGGCGAAGAAGTGGGCATCTGTACCCAACCCGATGCTAAGGACTACTGCAACCCCGACGAACTAGTTGAAATTGACATTGCCGTTGACCCCTGCGAGGGCACCAATCTCTGCGCCTACGGACAACCGGGTTCGATGGCGGTGTTGGCAATTTCTGAAAAGGGCGGTCTGTTTGCCGCTCCCGACTTTTATATGAACAAGCTTGCTGCTCCTGCCGCTGCCAAAGGCAAAGTAGACATCCGCAAGACGCCCACCGAAAACCTCAAGATTTTAGCAGAATGCCTCGATCGCGGCATTGATGAACTCGTGGTGGTAGTGATGAAGCGCGATCGTCACAACGACCTGATCAAGGAAATTCGTGAGGCAGGCGCACGGGTACGATTGATCAGCGATGGCGACGTGTCTGCGGCAATCTCGGCAGCGTTTGCAGGCACCAACATTCACGCACTCATGGGCATTGGTGCGGCTCCTGAAGGGGTAATTTCCGCCGCTGCCATGCGCTGTTTGGGCGCACACTTCCAGGGTCAGTTGGTTTACGACCCTGCCGTAGTGAAGACGGGACTGATTGGCGAAAGCAAGGAAGCCAACATTGAGCGCTTGCAGTCGATGGGCATTACCGATCCCGATCGCGTCTACGACGCCAGCGAGTTGGCATCGGGTCAAACTGTTCTCTTTGCCGCCTGCGGCATTACTCCCGGAACGCTGATGGAAGGGGTGCGCTTCTTTGGTGGTGGGATGCGGACTCAAAGCCTGGTGATCTCTAGCCAATCCAAGACGGCTCGCTTCGTCGATACGATCCACGTCAAGGACACCCAGAAGACGTTGCAGTTGAGATAATTCGCCAGATCAAGGCGGCTTGTAACCAGTTTACAGAGGAACATGACGTTGCCATGTTCCTCTTCTTTAGAAGCCATAGCCACATTAGACAGATTTAGCCAGAGCGGTATAGTTTAAAGCACAGCCACATTTCCTTACCCAATGCGCCTCTCCAAATCTGTTCGTGCCTCTGTCGAATCGGTCAATGGGAATGGACAATCGCTTAGCCCACAGACAGTGCCTTGGCTCCAGCGATCGCTCTCCCCAGACATCCTTGCACCGATGGTCGTCGGGGTCTTGGTGCTAGCAGGCTGGGAGGTGATTGTGCGGTTAATGCAGATTCCGCCCTATTTACTCCCCGGTCCCATTCTGGTTGTCCAAACAATAGGAAAGGAGTGGAGCACCCTGTTTCCGTCACTATTGATTACACTCCAAATCACGATCGTGGCGTTTCTTGCCGCTGTAGTGTCTGGGTTGCTGGTGTCTATCCTATTTACCCAAAGCAAATGGATCGAGCGCAGTTTCTTTCCCTACGCAGTGATTTTGCAAACCACGCCGATCGTGGCGATCGCTCCTTTAATCATCCTCTGGGTCAGGCAACTGGTTCCGGGGGAACAATCCACCTTCATTTCCCTGGTAATCTGTGCCTGGTTAGTCGCCTTTTTCCCAATTCTGTCCAACACCACATTGGGGCTAAACAGTGCCGATCACAATTTGCTCAACCTGTTTCAACTCTACAAAGCCTCTCCCTGGCAGACGTTGATCCATTTACGATTGCCCAGCGCTATGCCCTACTTTTTGGCAGGGCTGCGGATCAGTGGTGGGCTGGCGTTGATTGGGGCAGTGGTGGCGGAGTTTGTCGCGGGGACAGGGGGGACGCGATCGGGCATTGCCTATCAAATCCTGATCTCCAGCTTTAATCTACAAATCCCCCGAATGTTTGCGGCGTTGATCATGACCACTGCACTGGGAGTGCTGATTTTCGTTGCCTTGACCCTGTTGTCAGATTTCCTGCTGCGCCACTGGCATGAAAGCGCGGTGCGGCGAGAGAACTAGAGGGCAATGATGATTCCCAATACGAACGCCTACTGGCTGGCTAATGCCCATGTGCCCGTTCCTCTGCTGGTGGGCTATCCCTGTGCGATCGCGGCTGATCTGGCGCTGGTACATTTAGAAATACGCGATGGGGTGATCGCCCAAATTCTCCCAGGCGATCAGCCGCCTCCCTCGTCTGCACCGATCGTGGATTTGAACCGGGGACAGGTGTGGTGCTGTTTTATAGACCTGCACACCCATCTAGACAAGGGGCATATTTGGGAGCGATCGCCCAATCCGACAGGAACGTTTGAGGATGCGCTACGGATCGTTGCCAGCGATTCCCACGCCCATTGGCGATCGGAGGATGTGTATCGCCGCATGGAGTTTGGGCTGAAGTGTAGCTATGCCCACGGCACGAGCGCCATTCGGACTCACATCGACTCCTCCGGGGAGCAAGCCAGGATTAGTCTGGATGTTTTCAAGACACTGAAAGCACAGTGGGCAGATCGCTTGACCCTCCAGGCAGTGTCGCTGGTTCCCCTCGATTACTTCATGACTCCCGCCGGAGAACAGCTTGCCGATCAGATGGCAGCGGTGGGTGGAGTGTTGGGTGGACTACCGATGATGGGGGAGGAACTGGATGCCCAACTCGATCGGGTTTTCACCTTGGCAACAGAACGCCACCTCGATCTGGATTTGCATACTGATGAAAGTGACGATCCAAATGCAGTTACCTTACGTCACGTGGCAATGGCAGTGTTACGGCATGGGTTTACCGGGCAAGTGGTCTGCGGACATTGCTGTAGTTTAGCGGTGCAGTCCCCGGAGGAAAGCCTGAAAACCATTCAAGCGGTGAAGCAAGCCCGTATTGGCATTGTCAGCTTGCCTCTGTGTAATCTCTATCTACAAGGGCGCAACCCAATTGATGGACAACGGCTGGTAGAGTCGATCGCTCCAAGGCAAACCCCCCGTTGGCGAGGCGTCACCTTGTTGCATGAATTGAAACACTATGGAGTTGCTGTGGCGATCGCCAGCGATAATTGCCGCGATCCATTCCATGCCTACGGCGATCATGATGGGCTGGAGGTGTATAGCCAATCGGTGCGGATTGCCCAGCTCGACGCGCCCCACGGCGATTGGTGTCGGGCGATCACCACAACACCCGCCGATTTGATGCGCCTGCCCACCCTGGGACGCATTGGCGTGGGGCTACCCGCCGATCTGATTGTGTTCAAAGCCCGCTATTTTAGTGAATTGCTCTCCCGTCCCCAGAGCGATCGCATCGTCCTCCGCCAGGGCAAGGCGATCGACACCACCCTGCCCGACTATACTGAATTGGACGACTTGATCACGCGCTGATTAAACCGTGTAGAGCTTCCGCTTTAGCCAAATGTCTTCCCTAGCATGGAAATAGCGAGGATCGGGGTGCAGGGCGATCGCCCGCTCGTAGGACTCCAGTGCATTGCCATACGCCATCATTTCTGCCAGCAACAGCCCTCGGTTAAACCACGCCTGATGGTATTCCGGGTTCAGTGCCACGGCGCGATCGTAGGATGCCAATGCTTCTGCCGATCGTTGCATGCCACCCAGGGCGTTGCCGCGATTGTTCCAGGCTTTGCAGTAAGTTGGGTCAAGCGTGATGGCGCGATCGAAGGTTTTGACTGCCTCGGCAAATTGTCCGGTTTCGCAGAGGGCGCAACCCTGTCCGTCTAAAAATTCTGGGTTGTCGAGGTTGTGGTCTAGGTGCTGGTGCATCGGGGTGGTTCCAAACGTCATGGTTCCATTGTGAAATCCACCCTGTGCGATCGTGGGGACGGGTTTCTCCCCTATTTTTATTCGGTCAAAGCGATGGCAGTCTCCTATTCCTCAGCCTTGGCTAGGGTGATCGTGGCTTGCAGATAATCAACCGCCGCTTGATATTGGCGATCGCCTTCGGCCACCAGTTGCTCTCGGCTAATTCCATCCAACGGCACCACCACATCTGGCACGATGCCTTGACGATGAATATCGTGATGGTCGGGGGTTTCGTATTTGGCGATCGTCACCGCCAACCCAGACCCATCGGAGAGGCTAAAAAGGGATTGAATTAACCCTTTACCAAAGGTGCGCTCCCCCACCAGCTTGGCACGATCGTTGTCCTGCAATGCTCCAGCTAAAATTTCACTGGCGCTTGCCGTTCCCTGATTGACCAACACCACCAGGGGAGCCTGGGTGAGGGCGCGTCCATTGGCAGAAAAACTATCCTGGATACCGTGGCGATTGACCGTGTACACCACGACTCCCTCGTCTAACCACAACCGAGCAATCTCAATCCCCGCTTGCAATAAACCCCCTGGGTTGTTGCGTAGATCGAGGACGTAAGCCGTTGCGCCTTGGTCTTCTAAGTGGGCGATCGCATGGGCAACCTCGGCGGTGGCATTGGCGTTGAACTGGCTGAGGCGAATGTAGCCCACAGGCAGATTGGGTTCTGAGGAGCGCAATTCGGCATAGACCGGGTTTAGGGTAATCCGATCGCGGCTCACTTCAATCTCAGTCGCCTCGCTCCCCTCACGGGAAATCGTCAACACCACCTGACTGCCCACAGGACCCCGCATCCGCTGGGCTGCCTCGTCTAGGGTCATCAGTGCCGTTGGGTAGCCATCGATTTTTGTGATCCGATCACTGGGTTGAATGCCAGCCAAGTCGGCGGGGGAACCCTCGATCGGTGCAATCACCCGTAACTCGCTCGATTCCTTGTCCTGAATAATCTGCAACCCCACTCCGGTCAGCTCGCCCGCCGTGTTTGTCTGTAAGCTGCGATACTGATCGGGCTTGAGCAAGCGGGTAAACGGATCGTCCAAACTCGCCAGCATTTTCTGAATCGCGGCATAGGTTTCATCACTCGTTGCCAGCGGTTGTCGCAGGGCACTCTGCCGGACAAACCACCAGTTCTGATGATTAAAGGTGTTGTCTACGTAAGCGCGATCGACAATTCGCCAAACCTCGCTCAACAGTTTTTGCCCGTCTGTGAAGGCTGTAGCAGGAGCAATAGACCCAACAAATATGCCTGCAATTAGCAGAACCAGTAATCCGAATTGGACAAACCGTCTTCCCATACAACCTATGTTAACCGTCCCATGTAAACAAACTTTAACTAACTCGGCACAACACGATGAAATGTGCATCAAAATCTGGAGCGATCGCAAGACGCGCTAAGTCGTGCATTAAATAATTCGTTAGGGGAGGGTTGCAAAAAATTTTAGCAAAATTAAACCTGACCCTTGGTGAATTCGACCGTTCCAACATCAAATCTGACTGAGAGCTATGTTACATTTTTTATTAACAGTAATATACCGTTTGGAAATCTTGCTTCATGTTTACTAAGCAGGTTACTGACTCAAAAGCCTACCAGTGGTTCGAGGAACGACTTGAAATCCAGGCACTTGCCGACGATATCAGCAGCAAGTACGTTCCCCCCCACGTTAATATCTTCTATTGCTTGGGTGGAATCACCCTAACGTGTTTCATCATTCAGTTTGCGACCGGGTTTGCAATGACCTTTTATTACAAGCCCACGGTCACCGAAGCCTTTGCCTCGGTTCAATATCTCATGAACGAGGTTAACTTTGGTTGGCTTATCCGCTCCGTCCACCGCTGGTCTGCCAGCATGATGGTGTTGATGATGATCCTGCACGTGTTTCGGGTCTATCTCACTGGCGGTTTCAAAAAGCCCCGTGAGTTGACCTGGGTAACGGGTGTTGTCCTTGCCGTAATCACAGTGTCCTTTGGAGTAACGGGTTACTCTTTGCCTTGGGATCAAGTGGGATACTGGGCAGTTAAGATCGTTTCAGGAATTCCTGAGGCAATTCCTGTGGTTGGCTCCCTAATGGTCGAGTTGATTCGCGGCAGCAGCAGTGTTGGGCAAGCGACGTTGACTCGGTTCTACAGCCTTCATACCTTTGTCTTACCCTGGTTCATTGCAGTCTTCATGCTGCTTCACTTCCTGATGATCCGCAAGCAGGGTATCTCTGGACCTTTGTAAGCGATTCGTCCTCTCTCAGTCTCTACTGTCAGCTATCAAGGAGAACACCTGACTATGGCAACGCTCAAGAAGCCAGATCTCAGCGATCCGGTTTTACGCGAAAAGCTCAAAAAGGGCATGGGACACAACTACTACGGTGAACCCGCGTGGCCCAACGACCTGCTCTACATCTTCCCTGTGGTGATCATGGGAACGATCGCTTGCTGTGTCGCTTTGGCAGTCCTCGATCCCGCAATGGTGGGTGAGCCTGCAAACCCCTTCGCCACTCCCCTAGAAATTCTACCGGAGTGGTATCTCTATCCAGCCTTCCAGATTCTGCGGATTGTCCCTAACAAACTGCTGGGAATCGCTCTGCAAACTGCAATTCCTTTGGGTTTGATGTTGATTCCCTTCATTGAAGGCGTTAACAAGTTCCAGAATCCGTTTCGTCGCCCTGTGGCAACCACGTTTTTCCTGATTGGAACTGCTGTAACCCTGTGGCTCGGTGTCGGTGCCACCTTCCCAATCGATAAGTCACTGACCCTCGGTTTGTTCTAGGGACTTGTTTTTCCAGGGTTTACACGATCCGTTCTAAATTGCCTGCAACGTACTTTGGGGAGTTTTCCCCTGGAGTATGTTGCAGGCTTTTGAGTTAAGGGAACGTTGAAGGGAGGCGATCGCCCGTTTTATTTCCTAACACCCCTCTGGAAGGTTTTGCTTTGGCTACTCCGATTCATTCCTCCACTTGTGCTGGCTCTGGGATTTCCCCCCACTCCCCCTACTTATTTCTTTTTCTAGAAATTTTCAGTCGTGAAGGAGGCATTCAATCCTACGTTAAGGATATTTTCTATAGCTATACCGCCCTAGAGCGTTTCCCCAACGCCGACGTTTTTTTATTGCGCGACGATCGAGCCTCTGCCAGTTCCAATCCCTTTGAGTCAGAAATGTTACGGTTCCACTATTTCAAGACTCATTCCCCTACATGGGGACGGGCACGGTTAGCAATTTCCCTGCTGCACTATCTTCTACAGCACCGTCCCCAACGAGTGTTCTGTGGACACATTAACCTAGCACCCTTGGTTGCCCTCCTCTGTCGTCCGCTCCACATTCCCTACACCGTGCTCACCTACGGCAAGGAAGTTTGGCATCCCCTGCCTCGTCCTGCTCAGGCTGCTCTGCGCCACGCCGATCAAATCTGGACAATTAGCCGCTACAGCCGCGACCAAGCGTGCGCTGCCAACCAACTCGACCTCAAAAAATTTCATCTATTGCCCTGCGTAGTAGACACAGAAAAATTCACTC
>JAAUSV010000449.1 GCA_012032525.1 Leptolyngbyaceae cyanobacterium SL_7_1 | reverse complement strand
CCTAACAACCCCCGCTGGAGGACGGGTTGCGTCCCCCAGACCCCCTCCAAAAGGAGCAATGCCAATTTGGGCTACGGTAAAGACGTTGGGGGCATCCCCCAAAGCCCCCGATGAAAGTTGGGGGGGGCGATCGCCACATTTCACCTTTTAAGCCTCATCATCCGACTTCAGAGCTTGGAAGTTGAGCTTCAGAACTTGAAACTTGAGCTTCAGAACTCGGAACGTGGGCTTTGGAACTCGGAACGCGGGCTTTAGAACTCCATTCTTGAACCTCAAAGGTTGAAGCTTGGGTTTTTGATCTCGGAACTTTCTGCTTGGAGCTGCGATCGTCGAGGTTGGAAGTGCATTTCATTCATCCTGAATTTCACCGCTAACGACTCTGTTGGGGGTTGCCGAGAACTGGGTGGCACTCTAGACAGTTTTGCTTAGTCGGTTGTACTAGAAGGGTTGGGTTGCACAGTAGGAAGAGGAGCTTGACTGTCTCGCATCACCCTGATTAGAAAGCGCAAAGCTTCATTCACTGCATCAGCATTGGGAAAAATCTCTGCAACATCGGGTTCTAGACGTACGGTCATCTCACCAAAGCTTTTTCTTTCGGGACCTAACTTTCTGACTCGTAGACTTTTTAAGTCGTACTCTTCTCGTAAATCATCGTCCATTTCTGATTTATCCTTCTTCATACATTTCCCTTTCGGTTCGTGTTACCTCTCTCGCACTAATGAGGCGGGTTGCATCCCTTCTCTCTGTGTACGACACAATCAACAATCGTCTTCTGTTTGATACTCCAACAATAAGGTATCTCTCCTCAACTTCAGAATGATCTGGATCGTAGAAATCAATATAAAGAGGATCTTCAAAAACTGTTTTTGCTTCCTCAAAAGAGACGCCATGTTTGACCAGATTGCTTGCCGCTTTGTTTTTGTTCCACTCAAACTGCATAGGACATCGTGTAGCACTGCCATTCGAGGTTTTTTGTAGAGTTCTTCCTCTCATACATATACCAAACTTCTCTTTCCACCCTACAATAATTGGGCAATACCCATACCCCTTCACATCTCCCCTCCCATGAACTCAGCTTGGCGCACCGTTACCTTGTCAGACCTGCCCTTGCAGCACTGGGGAAAGCATAGCTATCTGCATCGCCCGATCGGTCTGCTAAAGCGCTGGCGGCAGGGGAGTTGGTTGATGCAGTGGGCGGATGCGATCGGAGCCGCTCTGATTCTGATCGTGTTTGCCCTAGCGCCCTTTGTCTCCACGACGCTGATTGGCTTGTTGCTAATGGCGTGTGCGGCTTACTGGGTGTTGCTGACGGTCACGGATGATCAACAGGCGGGGATTACGCCGATTCACCTGCTGGTGTTGTTGTATTGGGGAGTCTCGGTGGTGGCAACGGCGTTGTCTCCGGTGAAAGCCCAGGCGGTGGAGGGGTTGATCAAGCTGACGCTGAATTTACTGTTGTTTGCCCTGATGGCACGGGTGTTGCGATCGCCCGTCTCCGCGCTCTGGTGATCGCTAGCTACCTACTCGCCGCCTTGCCCGTGGGGGTGTATGGGGTGCGGCAATGGATTTTTGGGGCAAAGGCGTTGGCGACTTGGGTGGATGCGGAGTCGGCGTTGGCGGGAACGACGCGGGTGTATAGCTATCTGGGCAATCCCAATTTGCTGGCGGCATATCTAGTGCCAGCGGTGATCTTTAGCATGGCGGCATTTTTTGCCTGGAAACGCTGGAGCTTGAAGGCGTTGGCTTTGACGATGACGCTGGTAAATACCTACTGTATCTATCGCACCTACAGTCGGGGGGGCTGGTTGGCGCTAGCAATGGCGGGGTTTGTGTTGCTGCTGCTGTTGGTGCATTGGTGGAGTGTGCAGTTGCCGCGTCTGTGGCGAAGGCTGGCAATCCCGATCGTGCTGGGGGTGTCGGTGGCGGTGGTTGCGGTGGCAGTGGTGCAGGTGGAGCCGTTGCGCGAACGGGTGGCGAGTATTTTTGCCGGACGAGAAGACAGCAGTAATAACTTCCGGCTGAATGTGTGGGCGGCGGTGCAGGAGATGATTCGCGATCGCCCCATCCTTGGCATCGGTCCTGGCAACGATGCCTTCAACAAGGTCTACCCCCAATATCAACGCGCCGGATACACCGCCCTCAGTGCCTATTCGATTTTTCTGGAGATCCTGGTAGAAACCGGAATTGTGGGCATGGGCTGTTTCCTCTGGCTGCTCTTAGTGACGGTGAATCAGGGCTGGCTGGGAGTGCAGCGGTTGCGACGGGTGGCGATCGCCAAGGTTTTTGGCTAATGGCAGCCCTGGCAACGATGGCGGGGATGTTGCTCCACGGGGTGGTGGATACGGTGTGGTTCCGTCCCCAGATCAGCACGTTGTGGTGGTTGATGATTGCCCTGATTGCCAGCTATTACCTGCCGATGGGCGATTGGGAGCCAGCAACAAATGACCCACCGGGGTAATGTGGGTGGAGCATTAATCTTTAGAGAATGGGATGGTTGAGCAACCCTATTCCCTGAAATCATGACCTCCTCCCCCGATCCCAAACCCAACCAACACGCCCAAGCCGGACGCGATGTCACCCAAGCCGGAAACGACATCATCTCCACTCGCACCACCAATTTCAACTTTGTGTTTATCTTGATTGGCATTCTGGCACTCGGTGGCATTGCCTGGGGTGTCTACACCGCCCATACGATCGAAGATCCAGGCAACACCTTCAACCAAGAACAAGTCGAGCCTGAGCAACCGCAGTAGGCGCGATCGGTTGAATTGCCGATCAAGAGTAAGTAACTGCTGATAGTGCTCCCTGCTCTTGTGGGATGGGCATCTTACCCATCTAGACTGGGCGGGCAAGATGCCCACCCCACAAGAAGTTGAAAGAATTGCTAATTGCTAATCGCTCCCCTCATTCCCCCCATGAGGACTTCTATGTCTCCCCATCCCCCCAAACCTACTCCTGCTCAAACTGCCTATGCGGCAAAGATCTGATTCAAGTCGGACGAGATTACATTCGCTACATCAGTTTCAACTTTGAGACGGGCAACTGGGGCGTGGCGATCGCCAATCTCCTGATCCTGTCCCTGATTGCCTATGGGTTGGTAAATGGCTTGCTCAGCGGAGCATCCGCCGTAGCTGAGCGGATTGCGCCAGAACCGATTCCCCCATTACCAGGTGATGATTGCGTGGTTGTGAATGAAACCCTGGAGAAATTAGACAGCAAGATCGATCGGATTGATAGTCGGGTGCGATCGATTCGAGTCATCCCCGGACCGCAGGGAGAACGAGGTGAACCAGGATTACGGGGAATTCCAGGAGAACAAGGCGACCAGGGGAACTCCAGGAGAGCCGGGAGCACCGGGGAGAGCCAGGACCGCCCGGACCTCAAGGAGAACCAGGAGCACCGGGAGAGCCAGGAGCACCGGGAGAAACAACCTACATTTATCAGTATCCACCAAGTACCCAATCGCCCGATTATGGGGGACCGGACTAACCATTAGTCACGTAGGTTGGGTTGAACAGCGTGAAACCCAACACCTACAGTACCTGTTGGGTTTCGTTAGCCACTCAACCCAACCTACGAATTAAGTTCGTCGACT
>JAAUSV010000033.1 GCA_012032525.1 Leptolyngbyaceae cyanobacterium SL_7_1 | reverse complement strand
CGATCGCCCTCCTAGAGCCATTTCTCTACAATCCTGCCTTGGGAAATTTATTGCTAGACGTGTTTAACGTCGCGGGGGAACGACGACCCAATTTGATGCCCAAGCCATCAATGGGGACTCGGTTTCTCGCGTTTACACCCTAGATGGAGTCACCAACTCCGAGGGTGTGGGCGACACAACGGGGCTAGTAACGCAGTTTGAAATTCAACCCGCTGAGGTCGTCATTCCCACGCCCGCACTCCTACCCGGATTGGTGGGGTTTGGAATTGGGTTGTCTCGAAGAAAAAGGAAGCAGAGGTGAAGGGTGGTTAATTGGGTCTAGTGAATGCTTACCAAAATAAAAACCCTCAAACTGGGGTGTCTGAGGGCTGGAGTTCCTGAAAATCGTCACTGACAGTTATAATGACAACCCTCAACGAAAATCTCAAGAGGGGCGTAACCCATTATTTGACTCTTTACATTACTTAATACAATGAATCACCAACGACAAATGACCAATCACCCGTAAAATTTGCCATTTGTTATGCGGGTAGTGGTATTCAAGTAATGATTTTGGTGGGCGGGCTGCGCCCGCCCCACCAAAAATCATTACGAGTTTAGGACTACCGTTATGCGTTATTGATCACTACGCTACCGCTGTGGTTTAGTAGGAAATACTGTAGGCGTTGACATCCCGCTTTTCGATGGGAACATAGGGTTCGTTGTGGGTGCCAGTGTAGATTTGGGTGGGACGGAAAATACGATTTTCGCCCAATTGCTCTTTCCAATGCGCTAACCAGCCTGCAACACGGGCGATCGCAAACACCGGAGTAAACAAATCGGTGGGGATGCCCATCTTGCGATAGACCAGCCCAGAGTAAAAATCGACGTTGGGATAAATGCCTTTGTGGGCTAGTCGCACCTCTACCGCCTTTTCCAGCGCCACGGCGATGTCGTAGTAGTCGTCCCGCCCAAATTTTTCAAACAATTGCTCCGCTAGATCTTGCAAGATCGTGGCGCGGGGATCTTTGACTTTGTATACCCGATGCCCAAAGCCCATAATTTTGGCTTTTTTCTCCACACAGTGATCGACATAGGCATCGACATTATCCACAGATCCAATCTCCTCCAACATGATGATCACTTCTTCGTTGGCTCCGCCGTGGAGTGGTCCTGCCAGCGTTCCCACCGCAGACGCCACCACAGCATAGGGATCGGTCAGGGTTGATGCTGTCACCATGGCAGAAAAGGTTGAGGCGTTGATGGTGTGTTCTGCATGCAGCGTCAGGCAGACATCAAAAATACGGGCGGCAAGGGGATCGGGCTCTCGCTCCGTCAGCATATAGAGAAAATTAGCGGAATAGTCCAAATCGTCGCGGGTTGAATGGGGTCATTGCCCTTCCGCATAAGCTGAAACGCCGCCACCATGGTTGGAATTTTGGCGAGCAACCGCACCACCGCTGCCCGAATGTAGGCTGGATCATCCAAGGCTCGACGGGAATAAAATAGCCCCAAAGCGGCTGCACAGGCTTGCAAAGCGTCCATTGGATGACCGCTCTCTGGGAAACATTTCATCATGTCCCTGATGCGATATTTGAGGCGGCGATGATAGCGAATTTCGTATTCAAACTCGGCAAGTTCTTCTTGACTCGGCAAGGCACCCCAAATCAATAGGTAGGAGGTTTCTAAAAACGTACTGAAGTTTGCCAAATCTTCAATAGAAATCCCCCGATATTCTAAAATGCCGCGCTGTCCATCCACAAAACTGATGCTGGACTGGGTAGCGGGAATCCCTTCTAATCCTGGTTTATATTCGCAAGCAACTGTCATAGGTTTCACCAAGCGTTTAGTGAACGATCGAGATTGGTTTCCATCTTGTCCCAGCGCCTAGGAATTGGCGTTTCCAAAGGGGCAAGATGGGAGTTAATCTATTCTCCATCCTACAGTCTGACGATTCTGCACTAATGGTTGCACTCCGTTGTTTAATCCCCCGCCTGGTTGAGGCACGGCAGGCAGCCCCTCGCAGCAAACCCTAAAAAGGGCGGATTCGGGTTTTTTGAGGTGTGAGATCGGAATCTACCGAGATTGTAGGATGCAATCGGCGGCAACTACCCTTAGTCCCTGCGGTTCCAAAACTGAGCAGCGATTGATCAATCGGGCAAGGGCGGGGCGTTGGCGTTGCTTTAAGCGATCGACCGCTTCCCCAATTCCCGGTTGAAATTGCATCAACCAGGAATTGCGGACGATCCAATTGGGCTTGAAGGTGTTGGGCGCAACCACAAAGAAATCCACCCCATTGGTTTGAATAAAATCTTGCAGAACCGAGAGATCGGCGGTGTAGTGGGCAGCAATCAAATTCTCAACACGCTGATGAAACTGACTATAGTAGCCGACGTGGTAAGGAATGGCGTATTCTTCTCCCACAAAGGTCGAGCGCTGGGCAAAGATGGGAATGAAATTGGCTTCATCCGTTAGGGACGCCACCAGCGTCTCTTTGGGCTGTTGGGCGAGGAATTGGTAGAGTTCTGGGGCTTTGCCTTCCTCATAATTGCCACGGGGAAAGTCTTGGGTGAAATTGGGATAGAGCAAAATTAAAGCACTGAGCAGGGCGATCGCCCCCAACCCCAGATTTTTCTTGAGATTGGATTGCCCCATCAACCATCGCAAAGCCGCATCCAGCAAAATGGTCAATGTCACTCCTGCGGCGATCGCCAACACAATGCGCAAACTGTGGGTGGTGTAGCGACTCGGTAGATAAAGCTTAAACAAAACTGCATGGGCGGCGAAGAATAGCCCAAATGCCACTAGGGTCAATTGCAGGAGAATCGCCCCATTGTCTGTCACCCGTTGGGCTAAAGGAAAGCGCTGACGAAACCTCAGCAGCAAGGGCAACAGCAGACTCACCCAAGCAATGGGCACCCGTTGGGTTGGTAAGATACCCGTGCGATCGCCCGAAACCCAATATTCCCAAGCACTATCTTGGAAAAATTCGCTGCGCCCATCTTTGTAAAACTCCGGCATCTGCCTCGCCTGTTCCAGGCTAATAATCGGACCATACTGGGACGTATCGAGGGCAAAAATCCCCAACACCACCGCCGCCACCGCCAAGGCAACCCCAACAAACCAATAATCCTGCCGCTGGCGCGTCAATCGCAATCGCCCATTGTCCCAGATCAACAAGCGCAGCACTAACACCCCACTGCCATACAACACGTATTGCGGATAGAACAAACCCAGCAGGGCGATCGCGATGATGCAGGGAATCAGTTGACGGCGCAACAGGTAATACAAAAACGCCAAAAATAAAGGATTTAAAAATGCCCGGGGCGTTGCCGAAGCGGTGTCATCATGCGCCCACAACGTTTGATTCATTAGCAAGGTGGAGAGAAATCCGGCGATCGGGACGGGCAAAATCTGCCAACTGACTGCAAAACAATAGGCGGAAGTCACCAATCCCAACCCAAGTGGAAAAGCGGACAAGGGCGATCGGGTCAACGCCCAACTTGGCAAACAGCCAAAACACCGCCGTGTATCCCCCCGGAGCCACGGATTGAAATAATCGGCAATCAGATCATTGGGAAACAATTCCGCATCAACCAACCGCCGCATCCAATAGACATAGTGACGAGCATCGTCTTGGATGATGTAGGGTTCGTAGGCTTTGTCGATGGTAATCCAGCCATAGATAGCGCTGATCAGCAAACTCAATCCCAACCAAAGCAGCCATTGGGAGCGAGGTTTGGTGCTGGTGTGGGTGGGATTGGTTAGTCTGGTCAGTTCAATCATGGCGATCGAGGGGGGAGGAATAGCTGTTTAGAAATTTTGCTATGAAACACATAACAGCTTACATCCCCATTGACTTTCACAAAAGGCAAAACCGATTTTGCAATCGGGCACTTTTGCAACGATCTACCTGAGCAATTACACTCGCAATGACACCCTATAAACTATCGATACTATCCAACTGTTGCGCCCAATCGTTACCCACTCGAACCGTTAGATCGGAGTCTAGATCGCCAGTGGAGGCAGCCACCACTCGCCCAACTCCCAGAAGATTTTCTAGTTGTTCAGCATCTTGCAAATCACCCCATTGCACAATGATTTGCGTTTGGGGTTGTTGATCGTACCAATCTTGAATCAAATAGACGTTGTTGAAGCCTTGATCATAGAGATAATCTACTACCTGCTGTCCCACCTCTGGATCGCTCGATGCATTTTGAATGGCAATTCTTAGCCCACTGACATGATCGGGTGAAATCTCAGCCATCCTTCCCTGGTCAAGCTGGAAGTATTCTTGCATCACCCGATCGCGCCCTGCTTCGTCCATTAGCCAGTAACTAGCAACGTATTCCTCTGGCTGGCTAAAGCGTCCCGGCAACATCACCATGCGGAAGTTGTCTTGCTCTAAGCTCAAGCCGAAATTGACCAGTGCCAACATTTCCTCCATCGACAGGTTGGTGTCGATGTAATTTTGCAATAGCTGAATTGCTTCTGGAATCTTTGGCAAAACAGTTGGATTAATCACTCGATTTCGCAGGGCTTGCAGCAATTGTTGTTGGCGTTGCACCCGTCCGACATCGCCATAGCCATCGCTGCGAAAGCGAGCAAACTGTTCGGCTTCATCCCCATTGAGGGTTTGCCAGCCTTCCTGCAAATCGATCGTCAGGTTCTGGGTTTTGTCTTCGTAAAACATGTCCTGGGGTACATGTACCTCTACCCCACCCAGCAGATCCACCAGTTCGCGAAATGCAGAGGTGCTGACCCGGACATAGCGATCGATCGAGACATTGTTCAATGTTTCGCTCACGGTTCTCGCCGCCAACTCTGACCCGCCTTCTAAATTGGCGTGGTTGATCTTAGTGACTCCCATCTCAGGAATAAACACTTGCGTATCACGAGGAATCGACAGCACACTCGCCGTGTTGTTGAGCGGATCAACCCGCACAAGCAGCATGGTATCACTGCGCCCAGCAAAGACTTCTGGGGAATCTTCTGCCACATCGGGAACCCGATCGATTCCCATCACCAAGACGGTGACCGGGCGAGTCACCCGATAGCCAAAGCCTCGTCGGAGCACTTCGGAGAGGGAGGGGGGTTGCCCCACATCACCGGGAGCGATCGCCGGAGCCAGGGGAGTAAACAGTGCCAAACTGGCTCCAATAATTGCGGAGACTGCTGCGGTTAGGGCAAAAGCAAAGCCTAGGAAAAAAGGTTTTGGGGCACTTGCCTGCTCGATCAAACGATTGGGCTGCTCTAGTGTTGCAATCGTAGCAGGATTAACCGCCTCTTGCTTTTTAACCTGTCGTGCTGGCTCAGGCTTCTGTAATGGCTGTACCACTCCTCTCACACCTCAGAAATTGGGTTGATCTGCGTTTATTTACTTAATGAAAATAAAATTAAGTAAACTTAATAGCACGCTGCTTGCGATTATAGACTGAATTATTAAGCAATTATGTAGACAAAATAGCATTCTACCGACGATGGGTTGAAAGCGTTAGTCAACCCTGCAACAGGTATACACCTAATTTCTAGAAAATCCAGACGGTTTTACCCATACTTCCATTAACCCATCCGCTTACCTATTCTTCGTCCATCACTGGACAGATCAATCGATTGGCTGATCTTTACTGAAGATTTAGCTGAGGTTCATGAAGATGCGGTCAATTCCGCAAAAATCCGTACTGGGAATTTTAGAAAAGCTTGTAGGATGGGGGCAACTTTTTAGACGAGCAGACGCAATGATCCCGATTATCTTGGCGGGCGGTAAAGGAGAGCGCTTTTGGCCCCTCAGCCGTAAGCACAAACCCAAGCAATTTTTATGCCTAGATGGCAGTGGCAAAAGTTTGCTACAAGCGACAGCCGATCGATTGCTCACCCTGTCCGGTGGATGGGAAGGGCTGTGGGTGATTACGGCTAGCCATCTAGAAGACGGGATTCGAGAGCAGCTCCCCCACCTGCCTCCGGAAAATCTGTTGGTGGAAGTCGAGGGTCGAGACACCGCTCCTGCGGTGGCATGGGCAACGCTAGAGGTGGCGCAGCGTTATGGAGAAGAGGCGATCGTTGGCTTTTTTCCCGCAGATCATTGGATTGGAGATGAAGCTGCCTTTTGCCAAACCCTCAGAGCCGCCGCGGATCTGGCACAAACCCAAGATGCGATCGCCACGCTAGGGATTGCTCCGGCTTACCCCTCCACGGGCTACGGCTACATTGAGCAGGGCGAAACGGCAGGCAGCTTTGGTGGATTCCCTGCCTACAAGGTCAGCCGCTTTACCGAAAAACCCGATCGCCCCACCGCAGAAGAATTTCTGCACACGGGGCGATTTAGCTGGAACAGTGGCATGTTTATCTTTCGGGCGGGAACTGTTTTAACAGAACTCTACACCCATGCCCCAGAAATCATCGAACCCCTAGCCAAGCAGGGAGCCACCTGCTACCCCACCCTCCCCAAGCTCAGCATCGACTACGCCTTGATGGAAAAAACCGAAAAAGCCTATGTCCTGCCTGTGCAATTTAGCTGGGATGATTTGGGCGATTGGAATGCGATCGAGCGCCTACTCAAAGGCGACTTCCCCAACGTGGAACTGGCTCGACACGTTTGTTTGGATACCGAGGGGTCTCTGCTCTACGCCACCGATGAGGACGACCTAATCGTGACGATCGGACTGGAGGACACCGTAATTGTGCGCGACAAAAAAGTTACTTTGGTGGTCAAGAAAGACCGAACTCAAGACATCAAGAAAGTCCTCAAACAACTCCAGAACAACCCGGAGTTTCAGGATCTATTGTAGGAATAGCCGACACGCCACCACTAATCAATCCGTTGCCATTGTCGGAGGCTGCCATCCTGTCCTCCACTAATTAGCTGTCCCTGCGTGGGATGGAAGACGACGCCTTCGACTGGGGCGATGTGCCCAAACAGGGTCGCCCGTAGTTCTCCCGTGGTCAAGCTCCAGAGCTTGATGGTGGTGTCGTGGCTGCCTGTGGCGATCGTTTGGGAAACGGGATCGATCGCCACTGAAGTAATCGGCAACAGATGCCCCGACAGACTACGACGAATGCCACCCGTATGCACGTTCCGCAGTTTGATCGTCATATCCCAACTGCCAGTGATCAAGGTGTCGTCTGGGGCAAAGGCGATCGCCTGCACCAGCGCACTGTGCCCTGTCAGCGTTCGCAATAACTCCCGTGTGCCTACGTGCCAAACGTGAATCACCCCTTTGGCATCACCACTGACCAACCACTCTGCGGTGGGACTAAGGGCAATCGCCTCCACTGGTGCTTTGTGTGCCTCAAAGCAGTGGAGGAGTTTTGCGGTTATTAGATCCCATTGTCTAATCGTGCGATCGTGGCTACCGCTAAAGCCGTGGGTGCTGTCATGACTCAGGGCAAGGCAACTGACCATGCCACGATGGGCAAGGGTGTGCACCAAACGATGGCTGTCTGGCTCCCACAGGCGCAGGCAATCATCCCGACCCCCACTGAGTAGGACCCGTCCATCGGGTGTCATGGCAAGACTGGCGATCGCATGGGGATAGGCATGCCATGCTTCCTGCTTTGTTCCCGTTGCGACATTCCATACAGCGATCGTGCCGTCGTTCCCACCACACATGAGGCGTTGCCCATCGGCATGGAGCGCGATCGCGTTCACAGGCGCTCCGGTTTCCCAAGTCTGAACGCAGCCCCAGATCGCAGTGGTATCCCTGGACGAGGAGCGGGGTTTCTCCCCGCTCGGCGTGGAAGCAAAACTTGCCGCCATCCCAAGGTGTTTCATCACCTCTGCCGCAGACCCATAGCGGCGGCTGGCATCATTTTGGATTAACCGATCGAGGGTCTGGGCAAGGCGATCGCTCACTGCCCCCGCTGCCCCCCGCCAAAACCACGTGCTGGTCTGGGTGTGGAACAAGTCAAACGGTCGCAATCCCGTTAGTAGATGGATGCAGGTGACACCTAAACTGTAGAGATCGCTGGCAAAAATTGCTTTGCCCATCAACTGTTCCGGAGCCGTATATTCCGCACTGCCGAGGGTGGTGCCCGTTTCCATCAAGGCGGAACGGGTGGCATGTTTGGCTGCCCCAAAATCGACAACCATCAGGGTTTGATCACCCGATCGACGAATTAAGTTGGTGGGTTTGATATCACGGTGAATAATCTGGCGATCGTGGAGAAATTGCAGCACTGGCAACACCTGGCGCAGCAACTCCCAGAGTTGAGTTTCACTCAACGTGCCTGCTTCTGCTAGTTGTTGCGCTAAATTGTGCCCGTCTACAAACTCCTGCACGAGATATTGCTGCCGTCCCCGTTCAAAGTAGGCAAACAAATTGGGCAATTGGGGATGTTGGCTAACCGCATCCAGTTGAACCACTTCCCGGCGAAACTCCTCCATTTCCGCCTCTGCCGAGGAATCGCCGTAGACAAACCCCTTGATGATGCAGCGCGAATCAAACGGGTTGCGCAGATCGAGCCCCAAGTAGGTACGGCTAGATACTCCTGTGCCCAAGCCATTAAAGGCTCCATAGCGATCGCCCAACCGCAGCCGCTGCCCACAATTTTGACAAAAGGTCATCCCAGGTGGGTTGTGGGGTTTGGGACAAATGGGGTTGCAGCAATAGGTAATGGTCACGGTGATTGATTGTCACAGTGAGGGGCAACTGTTGAACGAGCTAGATTTCCAGCAGATCGGGTTGCACAATCTCGATCGGGAAGGAAATGGCCAGTAAATCATCCTGCGACTCCAACTCACCCAGGTCAGGTTCAGGACGATTGGGCACCGCCGAAAAATTGATCAAACTCAAATCGACGCCCTCAAAGATTGCTCCTTCCAAATTGGTGTAGTCAAAATTGGTGGCATCGATCGTGGCATGGCTGAGATTGGCACCGCTGAGATTAGCGTGGCTCAGATCCACCCGGCTCAAGTTTGCCGATTGCAGCTTTGTTCCCAGTAGACTCGCACCCACTAGCTTGGCATCGCTGAGGTCGCTGTTGGAAAGATCAGCTCGGTTAAATCGAGTGCCCTCCATCATCGCCCCCGTGAGGTTGGCTCCATTCAACGTTGCTCGATTGAACCGAGCGCCACTCAAATTTGCCCCCTGCAAATTGGCTCCCGTCAGGCTGGCGTTTTCTAAGCTGGCTCGGTTGAGGTCGGCAGCCGTCAACACTGCCTGATTCAAATCGGTTCGATTTAACTCTGCCCCCACCAAAGTTGCCTTATCCAGCCGCGCCCGTTCCAAGGTGACATCGTTTAAGTCGGTGCGGTTGAGCTTTGCTCCGGTCAGGTTGGCATTGGCAAGGTTTGCCCCTTCAATGTAAGCGCCAAGCAAGTTGGCATCCGTGAGATCGGCAGCGGTGAGGTTGGCATGGTTTAGGTCTACCCCACTTAGATCCGCGCCTGCCAAATTGACCCCTTGCAAATTGGCATAGGCAAGAACCGTGCCAAACAGACAAGCACGACTCAAGTTGGCATGGCTCAGGTTAATGTAGCTGAGATCTCGTTTACTGAGGTCAGCTTTACTCAAATCGGGTTGAACGGTTATTGACTCTCGCCATTGATTCCAATCAGTCACACTCTGGTTGAGCTGCGAGAGATGCTCTTCGCTCGCCATAATCCCACTCCTTCAACGCTACTCAAACAGATGCAGATACTAAACCGCTCAAGCGTTAGCTAAACAGATCCAGCGGCAAGTGACCGTAGGTATGATTCACGTCTGCGGCATCAGCGGACTGACACGCTAGCACGACACCCCGGTGTTGCCCCGTGTAAGAGTCAACATAGCACAAGCCCGACACGGGATTGAACTTGAGGTAGACAGCTCCCGCGATTGATTCTAAAGGGGAGGGGGGGATGGTAGCCAAGCGCATTGGCATAGGCTTGCAGACTGGCGATCGCCTCATCCCGGCTATCGGCACAGATTCCCAAGATTTGGTAGTCTGAGTGCTGAGCCAGGGTGAGGACTGCCTGTTGCAGGGTTTCTGAGGGGATTGGGCGATCGAGCAGGGCTGGATTGGCACAGTCAAACTGTTTGAGCAGGGTATGGGCAGCATGCCAGGAAGGATGGGAACGCATAGGGGAAGAGAAACCAAGGGGAAACTAGGGAAGGGCATTGATCGATTCGATCGCCATGTCCATTAACGTTTTTTGAGAGCTTTGCTCGGCATCCTGGGCAGTGGGGCAACGCTGGATGTATTGCCCATCGGGTTGCAACTCCCAAGCTTGGCGGTTGTCTGCCAGCATAATCCCCAAGATTTCCTGGAGATCTTTGGCAATCGTGGGATCGAGCACGGGGGTGACTGCCTCCACCCGCCGATCGAGGTTGCGCGGCATCCAGTCGGCACTACCGATAAAGATTTCCTCATCGCCATTGTTATGGAAATAGAAGATGCGGGAGTGCTCCAGAACCGTCCGACAATGCTGATCACACGAATCCGATCGCTGACTCCCTCGATCCCCGGACGCAGGCAACACATGCCTCGGACAATCAAATCGATTTGCACTCCGGCTTGGGAAGCTTCGTAGAGGGTGACGATTAAACTGGGATCGACTAGGGCATTCATCTTGGCAACAATCCGACCGGGCGACCCCGATCGGCAATGATGGATTTCGCGACGAATCAGTTCCACCATGCGATCGCGCAGATTGACGGGAGCAATTAGCAATTTGCGGTAGGAGCGCTGCCGCGAATAGCCAGTCAAATAATTGAACAAATCCGTCAGATCGGCTCCCAACTCATCGTGACTGCTCAACAAACCCAAATCAGTGTAAAGTCGAGCCGTTTTGGAATTGTAATTACCTGTGCCAATGTGGACATAGCGCCGAATTCGGTTGTCCTCCCGTCGCACTACCAGCACTACTTTGGTATGGGTTTTCAAGCCGACCAGTCCGTAGACCACATGGACTCCGACTTTTTCTAACTTGCGTGCCCAGTTGATGTTGTTTTCCTCATCAAACCGGGCTTTGAGTTCTACTAACACTGCCACCTGTTTACCATTCTCGGCAGCGGCAATCAGGGCATTGACGATGGGAGAATCCCCCGATGTCCGATAGAGCGTCATCTTGATTGCCAACACATTTGGATCGTGGGCGGCTTGGTCAATGAACTGCTCCACCGTGGCAGAAAAGGAGTAGTAGGGGTGGTGTACCAAAATGTCTTGTTTGCGAATAATCGCAAAGAAATCGTGTTCACCATCGGGGGAGCCATTCTCCTTCGCCAACTCACTCAGCCGCCGCAGCCGGGGAGGAATCACCGGAGTCCATGGGAGATCTTTTAAATCCGGCAATGGCAGCGATAGCAACGGCATCAGATCGCGCAGACAGAGAATTCCCTCCGTCTCATAAACATCGTCAGCCGTTAACTCTAACTCCTCCATCAGGGTCGATCGAATCGACTCTGGCATGGACGGATTGATTTCAATCCGCACGGCGGAACCTCCGATGCGACGTTTGCGCAATTCCTGTTCGATCGCTTGCAGGAGATCGTCGGCATCGTCTTCGGTCAGTTCCAAATCGCTGTCGCGTGTCAACCGAAAAGAGTGGTATTCCTGAATCTTCATTCCCGGAAACAGGGGTTCGAGGTTGTGGGCAATCACCTGTTCCAAAGGAACCCCAGTCCAGATTACGGGGCGATCGCCCAGGTGGGGTTGCAAGGGTTGGGGCAACAACACAAATCGCGGTAGCACACTGGGAACCTTAACTCTGGCAAAATGCTCCTCCTCCGTCTCCAGATCTTGCACCACCACTGCCAAACTGAGGCTGAGATTGGAGATGTGGGGAAAGGGATGTCCGGGATCAACGGCGAGGGGGGTTAGAACGGGGAAAATTTGCTCTTCAAAATAGTGTTGTAAAAAGAACCGTTGCTCCTGATTCAAATCCATGTAGTCCAGCAGTTGGATTCCCTGTGCCAAAAGCTGCGGGCGCAACTCCTGCTCAAAGTAACGATGTTGTTGAGTCACCATGGGATGTAGGCGATCGCTAATCACAGCCAATTGCTGCTGTGGCGTTAGCCCATCCGGCGATCGTTGATTTACTCCCGCCTCTACTTGCTGTTTTAGCGCTGCCACCCGCACCATGAAATATTCATCTAAGTTACTGCTAAAAATCGCGGCAAATTTGATCCGCTCTAGCAGCGGAGTGCGAGAATCGATCGCCTCGTGCAACACTCGACTATTAAACTCTAGCCAACTCAACTCCCGGTTAAAATAGTACTCCGGGGCGGTTAAATCAATATCAGACACAGGTTTTTCGATCGAGTCATAACGGTTGTCACCCACCCGGAACACAACGGTAGGTTAATAAAGAGAACATTTCCTTAGTTTAGGCTGTTCACCCTCACACCGGAGGATGCTCCCTACCCAAACATTTCCCGCTCTCGCCCCTGCCACCAATTCCCCAATTTGATTAAATCGGTTTGAATGTCAGCTAATTCCTGCTCATACTCAGCAGCGGAGAGTTGCGATCGCCGCTCGTTCAATTTCATTAGCCGCAGTTGCACCAGTAGCCAGGGTTTATGGATGCTTTGGGTCGCTTCTAAGTAGTGGGCAAAGTCTTTACTATTCACGATCGTTCTCCCGTTGGGGCTAAATTTCATCCTATACAAATAAGGGACAGCCATTTTGGCTGTCCCCCAACAACTAGCTCAATCCAACTCAACCTAAGCGGCGGCTAGATTTTGATTGGCGTAGTCCCAGTTCACTAACTGATCGAGGTAATTTTGGATGAAATCAGGGCGCTTGTTTTGGAAGTCGAGGTAGTAGGCGTGCTCCCACACATCCAACGTCAGTAGAGGCACCTGACCGTGTACCAAAGGATTCTCCGCATTGGGAGTTTTGGTAACTTTGAGAGTGCCGTTGTCCAGCACCAGCCACGCCCAACCACTACCAAATTGGGTAGCCGCTGCGGTCTTAAATTCCTCTTTAAACTTATCGTAGCCCCCTAGATCACTGTTGATCTTTTCGGCTACCGCTCCGGTTGGCGCACCGCCACCACTGGGGTTTAGGCAATTCCAGAAGAAGCTGTGGTTCCAAGCTTGAGCAGCATTATTGAAAATGCCAGTCTTACCTTCCTTAAAGGAGGTTTGGATCACCTCTTCAATTGATTTATCAGCCAGTTCCGTATCGGCGACCAGCTTGTTGAGGTTATCAACATAGGCTTTGTGGTGCTTGCCGTAGTGGTACGAAAAAGTTTCAGCAGACATGCCAGACGGTTCTAGGGCACCAGGATCATAGGGTAAAGGAGCTTGTTCAAATGCCATGGGGTTCAGTCCTCTCTTAGTCTGCAATGGATCTAGTCTGCAATGGATCGACAGATGGGTCTTGATGACCATACAAAATGCTTTGCACGGCTCAAAGAAGCTATTCCACTGGAATAACTATTGATAGAATTTTATATCAAAACTCGATGATTCGCTCGGCAACCAATACAGGTCTATGTACCATGCACCATCTGCTAATCGCTAATCACTAATCGCTAAATCCCGATCGGTCAAAAATCCAGCTATCATAACGGTTGTTAGCTTGGCTACAGATATGGGCAGACAACGATTACTTTTAGCATTTATTTTGGTACTGACGATCGCCGCTGTGGGAGTGATTGTCAAGATCCCCACCCGGCTGGGGTTAGATTTGCAAGGCGGCAGCCAATTAACCCTGCAAGTCAAAACCACAACCGCCGTTCCTCAGATCACGCCGGAAAAACTAGAAGGCGTCCAGACGGTTGTCGAAAACCGGATTAATGGATTGGGCGTTTCTGAGGCGTTGGTACAAACCATTGGGGAAGATCAACTCCTAGTGCAACTTCCGGGGGTCAGCGATCCTGAGCAAGCGGAGCGAGTATTAGGCGGCACCGCCCAACTCGATTTTCGCGAACAGCGATCGGGCACAGAGGGGCAAATTCAAGCCGAATATCAAGTTCGACAAGAATTGCTGGTTCAACAATTGCAACTAGTGGATGGAGGTGACCCAGCCGCGATCGCTGAAAATGCCGCCGCTTTGCAACGCAGTGAGGCGGCGATCGCTGCCTTGTTTGATAAAACCGACCTCACGGGTGACAAGCTAAAAAATGCCTACTCAGCCCCCATCAGCAATACCAATTGGGAAGTCGTACTGGAGTTTAACGAGCAAGGAGCGAACGAGTTCGCTCAACTCACCAAGGATGTCGCAGGCACCGGGCGGAGTTTGGGAATTTTCTTAGACGATCGCCTGTTGAGCGCTCCCGGTGTCGATGCAAAATATGCCGAAACCGGAATCACCGGGGGGAGGGCTAGCATCTCTGGGAACTTTAACGCTCAAAGCGCCACCGATCTCGCCGTACAACTGCGGGGAGGCGCACTACCGGTTCCGGTTGAGGTGATCGAGAACCGCACTGTTGGAGCGACGCTAGGACGAGATAGTATCCAACGCAGTATTTATGCAGGGCTGGCAGGGCTGGCACTCGTTTTATTTTTTATGGTGGTGTACTACAGATTGCCTGGTCTGATCGCCAACATTGCATTAATTATTTACGCGATTTTGACCTTTGCCCTGTTTAATCTACTCGGTGTGACGTTAACGTTGCCGGGGATTGCTGGGTTTATCCTCAGTATTGGCATGGCAGTCGATGCCAATGTGTTGATTTTTGAGCGCACCCGGGAGGAACTCAGAGCAGGCAAGAGCTTGTATCGATCGGAGAATCCGGGTTTTTTCGAGCCTTTTCTAGCATTCTCGATAGTAATGTCACCACAATCATTGCTTGCGTTGCCCTATTTTGGTTAGGAACAGGTTTGGTCAAAGGGTTTGCCCTGACATTGGCATTAGGGGTATTGGTAAGCATGTTTACTGCCCTAACCTGTAGCCGCACCATGATGTTTTTTGCCCTGACATTCCCTGGGTTACGTAAGCCTAATTGGTTCTGTCCCAATCTCTCCTCCGTCAATCAATCTAAGGTGGAGGCAGCCTCATGAAGCTAAATGTGATTCGCCAGCGATCGCTCTGGTGGTCGATTTCCCTTGGTGTAATTTTGGCGGGATTGGTGGCAATGGTGATTTCCTGGCAACAACTGGGAGCACCTCTACGTCCCAGCTTAGATTTTGTTGGGGGGACGCGGTTGCAATTGCAACGGGACTGCACCCAACCGGAAAATTGTGCGGAGCCGATCGACCTAGCCGTTGTCCGCGAGGTATTGGCAGAGCAGGATTTGGCAAGTAGCAGTATTCAAGTGTTGGGGGACGATCGTCAAGGAATCTCCATTCGGACTTCCGCCTTGGACGTGGAGCAACGGGAGCAATTGCAATCCGCACTGAACCAGGCATTGGGAACGTTTGACCCCCAATCCACCCAAATTGACACCGTAGGACCGACTCTAGGTCGGCAGATTTTTACCTCTGGAGTGCTAGCTCTCCTACTCTCCTTTGCTGGCATCACGGCTTACCTAACTGCCCGATTTCAATTCGACTATGCCATTTTGGCGTTAGTTTCCCTACTCCACGATGTTCTAGTGACGATGGGAGTTTTTGCCATCCTGGGATTGGTGCTGGGGGTAGAAGTAGATAGTTTGTTTATCGTGGCATTGCTGACAATCGTGGGTTTCTCGGTCAACGACACGGTGGTGATTTACGATCGCATCCGCGAGGTGTTAAAAGCCAGTCCCGATCGCGCCATCAATGATGTGGTGGACGACGCAGTTAACCAAACCCTGACACGATCGATCAACACGACTTTTACCACCCTACTACCTCTAACTGCCATCTTTTTGCTGGGTGGGGAAACGTTGAAATATTTTGCCCTAGCACTAATCATTGGGTTTATTGCCGGAGCCTATTCCAGTATTTTCATTGCTAGCACCCTGTTGGCATGGTGGCGTGAGCGCCATCCCACTCCCAACATCCAATTGGTAGATGCGGAATTAGACTCTTCTGAATCCAGTTCAGATCTCTAAGGGTTTGGCTATTTGTCAGTTGCCAACAGCCGATCACTCCTATGTTGTATGGTTTTACCCAATGACCCCTTCACCAAGTTTGACAAATACGAGCCAGCGTTTGGCACCCAGATGCGGCGACTCCATCGACTAACGGTGTGGGCACGGTGGATTGTGGTGGCAAGTCTGTGGGGGTCGATCGCTCCCTTAAGTCTCTGGGGGTTGCGCCATGAAATTCCCCTTTGGCGGGACCACTTTACCTGGACAGCCCTACGCTTTGGGCTTGCCTACAGTCCGTTGTCCGCGATCGGGCTAGCCCTGTGCATTGGGATGACGGTGAGTGTATTGCTGTGGCAAAGTCACAATATTCTCTGGGGAGTGTCCGATCGCCAAACTCGTCGCCTAGAAAAGCAACTGCGCCACATTCACAAACGCGGTAAAACCCATCCGCTATGGAAATGGGTGCACAAACCGTAATAGCACCAAAATCCACAAAAAAATCAGGAGGAAATTCCTCCTGACACAACCGGATGCAGATGATACTCAACTTATTTCGCAATGCTCGCCAACTCACTGGCTTCAATTCCCAGAATGGATGGCGTGACAAAGGGAAAGACAAATTGTTGAAAGGGTTGTTCTGCAACTAGCGGTAAGGCGTTTCGAGCTTGGGTTGCCACCTCTACCGTTTTCGCATCGTAAACCTGCGTTGCCAACTTCGGATAGATGCCGATACCAATGATTGGCACTAGCAAACAAAGGGCGATGAAGGCTTCCCGTGGCTTGGCATCAACCAGGGTAAATTTGCTGGTCAACTCAGCATTTTCGTCACCGTAGAAAACTTCACGCAACATCGAGAGCAGGTAGATGGGTGACAAAATCACCCCTACAGCCGCAAGTAACATAATCACTGCCTTAAAACTGGTGCTGTAGGCGTCACTGCTGCTAAATCCCAGGAAAATCGATAGTTCACCGACAAATCCACTCATGCCCGGAAGCGCTAAGGATGCCATTGCTCCCGCCGTGAACAGGGCAAAGACAGTGGGCATCCGCTTCGCCAGCCCTCCCAGGTCATCCATTGCCAGAGTGTGGGTGCGATCGTACGTCACTCCAGCTAAGAAGAACAGAGCCGCTGCAATCAAGCCGTGCGAGACCATCTGGAGGACTGCGCCGCTCATGCCTAGCTCGGTGAACGCAGAGATGCCAATGAGCACAAAGCCCATGTGGGCGATCGAAGAATAGGCTAAGCGTCGCTTCAGGTTCTTCTGAGCAAAGGCAGTCAGTGAAGCATAGACAATATTCACTACCCCTAACACTGCCAACACAGGCGCAAAGTAGAGGTGGGCATGGGGCAACATCTCAATGTTGAACCGAATCAGCGCATACCCTGCCATCTTCAACAAAACACCCGCCAAAATCATTGAGACGGGGGCAGGTGCTTCACTGTGGGCATCGGGGAGCCAAGTATGGAAGGGGAAGATGGGTAGCTTTACACCAAACGCCACCAGTAAGGCAGTGTAGATGGCTAGCTCAAATGGCAAGGAATACTGCTTTAATGCAAGCTCTTGGAAATTCAGGGTGATCGTGTCTCCGTAAAACGCCATCGCCAGAGCAGCGATCAAAATAAACACGGAACCTGCTGCGGTGTAGAGAATGAACTTAGTCGCTGCATACTGGCACCGTTGCCCACCCCAAGTAGCGATTAGCAGGTAAACGGGAACCAGTTCCAACTCCCACATCAAGAAGAACAGCAAGACATCCTGCGCTAGAAACACGCCAATCTGGGCGGCATACATCACGAGCATCAGGAAGTAGAATAACCGCGGCTTGTGGTTGATTGTCCAAGCAGCAAAAATCGCTAAGGTTGTGACTAATCCCGACAAAACAACCAGGGGCATGGACAACCCATCCATTGCCAGCGACCACTCCAGCCCAATCTGGGGGAGCCAACTGTAACGCTCGACCATCTGGTATCCAGAGTTGGAGAGGTCGTAGTTTTGCCAAACAGCATAGATGATTAATGCAAACTCGGTGATCGCAGCTACCAAGGTGTAGGAGCGCACAGTTCTACCCTCTTTATCTGGTAGTAGCGGAATGGGCAGAGCCGCCAGCAGAGGAAACACGAGAAGAACAGTTAACCAAGGAAAATCAGTAATCATTAGTGAAAGCCTACCCAACGTTTGTGGAAGCGAAATAGAGTTGCTGACGTGATGAGGATGCACACAACCCACGCTCAGTCTGTGAAGAAGGTAAAACCAATTTGGAAGGCAAGGACACAAGCCTTAGAGAATAATTGATGCGGCAAAGACACACAGGCGAAATGAATGAATCAAGCATTGCAGTGAGCCAGAAATAGTGGCCTTGGAAAACTTCCGGATAACCTTGACAGACTAAACAGACCAAGCAAGACATCTAACTCGTCAGGAGCAATGAGAACATTTACCTAACTGCTCCAGCATACCCCAAATTGTTAAGTTAGGTAAACTTTAGTAACCTTTTAACATGGAATCTTTATGGATTTTCTCCGTTAAATTTGCTCCGCCAAGGTAGGAGACAGAGTTGGGATGCTTCTGTACTGCTTCCTATCAGCGGGTTCTGCTATTTGAGAAGGTAGGGAGGACTCAGGTTGAACGATTAACCCTCGTTTGTAAAGTTTGACAAAACGTCTCTGATGTGGAGGACGCTGTTACTTCAATCCAACAGAACCTGATTAAGGTGCTTACCAAAATCCCCCTAGCGCCTCTTAGCAAATGTTTGAAGGGGGTGAGCAACTAGGCTCGATCGAGGGGTCGGTGCTCACGATAGACTGACGAAAGGATTTTGACAAAACCTTGCATTAGCGGTGATTTAGCGTGTTGACATATTCGTTATTGATTCAAGTTTTAATCGGGTTTAGTTCAGTTGTAGTCGCTGAACTTGTCCGCGATACCTATCACTTGGCGGGTCACTACTGGCATCCTCTGCAACCGTGGCACATGTTGCACCACAAAGCCTATCGTCGCGATCTCACCATGACGAGTTTGTCTGCCTATCAAAAAGCCCAACTTTACAACGATGTACCAGAAGCGATCGTCATGGTCCTAATCACTGGGTTAGTGGCAGGAGTAGGCTCATCTTGGGCGTTGTGGATTGGATGCGTCTATTCCCTTGGATTTTTACTGACTGCCCTAGCCCGCTCCCAAGGAACGCTGTTGCAGACCGATCTGACCCACAAGCCCGGTGAGTTGCTCGAACTACCCTCCAGTGGATGGTCAACCGCACCTACCACTGGCGACACCATTTTGATCAGGGCAATGCCTATTTTTGTGGTCATTTTACGATCGTCGATCGCTTGCTCGGCACCAGCTTGTCCTTAAAAGGAAAAGTGGTGGCGGTGACGGGGGCATCGGGGCGCTGGGGCGATCGCTCGTGACGGTTCTAACGGAGCAGGGAGCTAGAGTGATTGCACTGACAACCTCTCCAGATGCCAGATTTGACAATCCCTCAATTCGGGTAGTGCAGTGGCAAACGGGAGCTGAAACCCAATTATTGGAAGAACTCCAAGCGATCGATATTTTGATCCTCAATCACGGAGTCAATGTCTATGGCGATCGCTCTGCCAATGCCATCGATCGCTCATTTGAGGTCAACACGTTTTCAGCTTGGCGGCTAACCGAATTGTTTCTTTCAACTGTCACCACCTCTGCCGATCGGGCTATGAAAGAAATTTGGATTAATACCTCGGAGGCGGAGGTCAGTCCTGCACTGAGTCCGTTGTATGAATTATCAAAACGGACGTTGGGTGATTTGATTACACTGCGGCGATTAGATGCCCCGTGTGTGATGCGAAAGTTAATTTTAGGTCCATTTAAAAGCTCCCTCAATCCCTATGGAGTGATGTCTGCTCGTTGGGTAGCAGGGGCGATCGTCGCGTTGGCAAAACGCGATGTCCGAGACATTATTGTCACCATTAATCCCTTAACTTATCTCCTATTTCCCATTAAAGAATTAGGGCATTCAATGTACTTTCGCTTGTTTTCTCGCTAGGTCATTCAATCAGTTTATATTGAACAAAATCTGTCAGTTCTAAACCTGTAAGGTGCTCTAGCAGCGCGGAGGCAGCTTGCACCACCAAAAACTTTACCTGTATATAGCGACAAAGATCCCCGGCTTCTTCGAGAAGCCGGGGATCTGGGGCGACAGAGTTTCATCAATCTCATTATCAAAAATTCAAAGACTCCCGGCTTTTTAGAAAAAGCCGGGAGTCTGAGTTGACAGAATTTTCGTTCAATAAGCTACAGCATACCGAGCAGGACGAATCACTTAGTTAGATAGATTTAATCATCCACTTTAAGAACTAAATGCTTGAAAATATTTTTAATTAATTTTAAGCAACGATTTGTTTAGTTGAGAATAAATTTTATTAGCAAAATTGGGCACTTTATTTGCCATTTTAGATGGTCTATGATGGGGAGGTAAAGTTGAGCAGCGATCGCCTAATCAGGAGGGCACCATGCCAGAAACATCTGTTTTATTACAGCCTTTTAATCAGGTTAAAGGGAACCCGGTTGGGCTAGAAATCAATGTCACGACTGCGATTTGTGAAGGATTTAATATCGTCTTGTCCAGTTTCCAAGCTCTTTATTTGCAGTATCAAAAGCATCATTTTGTGGTGGAGGGTGCGGAGTTTTATCAATTGCATGAATTCTTCTCGGAAAGCTACGAAAAGGTACAGGGATACGTACATGAGATCGGTGAGCGCTTAAACGGTCTGGGTGGGGTTCCGGCAGCGAGTTTTGCTAAATTAGCTGAGCTGTGCTGCTTTACACCCGAAGAAGACGGCATTTTTTCCTGCCGTCAGATGGTGGAGAACGATTTGGATGCGGAGCAAGCTGTGATCAAAGTGCTTCGTCAACAAGCCGCGCAGGCTGAAAGCTTGGGCGATCGCGCCACTCGCTACCTCTACGAAAAGATTTTGCTAGAAACCGAGGATCGGGCGTTTCCACTTGCACCACTTCCTCGCCCATGACAGCTTGACCCCAGCCTTCCTGCTGGCAGATAGCCGCAACTAGTTGTTCTTTTGATTTGATCCTTAATCCTTTGAACTGTTCCTCTGCCTACTTCCTGGTTTCCCACGGCAGTCGCGATCTGCGCCCGCAACAAGCCGCTGAAAGATTGGCTCAAGCGGTTGAGGAGCAGGTCGGTTGCACTAATTTGATTGCGACGGGGGTGCTAGAACTGGCACCCCTGTCGTTGCATCAGCAGATTGAGCAGTTTGCCGAGGTGGTGTTAGCCAACGGGTGTCAATCTCTGCAAATCTTGCCTCTGTTTTTGCTGCCAGGTGTGCATGTGATGGAGGATATTCCGACTGAGGTGGCGATCGCCCAAGCCAACGTGGGTTCCCAGATAACAATCGACCTCAAACCTTACCTGGGTAGCCATACTCGAATTGCTGAACTGCTACCCACAAACGACCTACCTGCCAACGCTGCAAAACTTTTGCTGTCCCACGGGAGTCGGCGAATCGGGGCGCATCAACACATAGACGCGATCGCCAGTCAAATCGGTGCCATCCCTGTGTATTGGTCAACCTCACCGAATTGGGAAACTCAAATTGCCACGCTAGCGGCAGCGGGTTGGCAACAAATTGTCATTATTCCTTATTTTTTATTTGAAGGTGGGTTGACCGACGCGATCGCTCAACGCGTCGAACAACTGGCACTATCCTTCCCCCACCTATCACTGCAATTGGAAAAACCCGTGGGGCTGAGTCCGAACCTTGTAGAATTAGTGCTCAACCTATTGAATGGGCACTAATGCGTCGGCTACATTCAACCGTTGCCATTTCTGCAAGCGTGTTCAGCAATTTTTGATGAAACGCGACACAATAAATTCTAAATTCCCTTTTCACTCCTTATTTGTCTATGCAAACGTGTTTGGGTAAGGTCTACTTGGTGGGTGCGGGTCCGGGCGATCCAGGGCTATTTACGCTGAAGGGTAAGACGTTGTTAGAACATGCCGATGTGGTGGTTTACGATGCGCTGGTTAGCCCTCAAATTCTAGCGATGATCAATCCACAGGCTGAGCAAATCAACGCGGGAAAACGCCGGGGACGACACTCGCTCTTGCAGGAGGAGACCACGCAAGTCTTGATTGAGAAAGCCCACTCCCATGCCGTGGTGGTACGGCTCAAAGGGGGAGATCCCTTCGTGTTTGGGCGAGGGGGTGAGGAGATGGAGGATTTGGTCAACGCCGGTGTTGCCGTAGAAGTTGTCCCAGGGATCACGTCTGGGATTGCCGCACCTGCCTACGCCGGAATTCCCCTGACCCATCGGCAACACAGTTCTTCTGTCACCTTTGTCACCGGGCATGAGGCAGTCGGAAAATATCGTCCGAGTGTGAATTGGCAAGCGATCGCCCACGGGTCAGAAACGATCGTCGTCTACATGGGCATCCACAACCTGCCGCTGATTGTAGAGCAGCTAGCAATTGCCGGACTCAGTCCCGAAACGCCCGTGGCGTTGGTGCGCTGGGGCACTCGTCCAGAGCAAGAAGAACTGATTGGCACCCTGAACACGATCGTGCAGCAAGTCGAAGCCAGCCAATTTAGCGCTCCGGCG
>JAAUSV010000448.1 GCA_012032525.1 Leptolyngbyaceae cyanobacterium SL_7_1 | reverse complement strand
GCATTGACCGACTATCTGATTGCTAGCTTGCGTTTGTCTGTGCCGCTAGCGCTGGCGGCGTTGGGGGGGATGTGGTCAGAGCGATCGGGTGTGATCAATATTGGGCTAGAGGGCATGTTGCTCTCTGGTGCGTTTGCGGGTGCAGTCGGGGCACTAGCCAGCGGGCGGGCGGAGGTGGGATTGCTCTGTGCGATTGTGGTGGGGGGGTTGATCGGTCTTTTGCACGCTTACCTGTGTGTGACATTGCAGGTCAATCAGTTGGTATCGGGGTTAGCGATCAATTTATTGGCGGTGGGGCTGACCTCTTTCTTTGTCAGGGTGTTGTTTGGAGAAGGCAATACCCCCCGTTTGCCCGATATTCCAGTGATCAAAATTCCGCTGCTACAAACGATTCCGATCGTGGGAGCAGTGTTGTTTCAGCAAGATTGGGTTGTCTATGCCTTGATTCTGCTGATTGGTCTCAGTACTTACCTGCTCTATTCCACAGGATATGGCTTAGCACTACGAGCCGTGGGGGAGCATCCCAAAGCGGCTGATGCGTCTGGGGTAAACGTGTGGTTAGTCCGCTATGTCAGTGTGATTGCCAGTGGGTGTTTGGCGGGGTTAGGAGGGGCTTACTTGACCCTGGGGCATGTGAAGTTTTTCACAGAAAATATCAGCGCTGGTAAGGGGTTCATTGCGTTGGCAGCCTTGATATTTGGACGGTGGCATCCGGTGGCAACGGCATTATCGTGTTTGCTATTTGGGGCAGGCGAGGCGCTGCAACTTAGAATTCAGGCGTTGAATGTGGCGATTCCCTATCAGTTTCTCACCTTGCTCCCCTATGCGATCGCCCTGATGGCACTGGTCGGTTGGGCGGGGCGATCGCTGCCCCCTGCCGCTCTGGGAGTGCCATACATTAAAGAGGAACCCGGAAAATAGCACGACAACTATTTTTACCTGATTGACTGACAAAACTTTTTTCGTAGGTTGGGTTGAACCTGGTGAAACCCGACGCTGGTATAGTTTCTGTTGGGTTTCGCTTTGCTCAACACCAACCTACGAAGCATCAAGGATTTCAGGAGTTTTGTCAGTCAATCAGCTATTTTACCCATCCCATTTCTTCCATCAAACCCTGCCATGCTGACTGATTCGTTTCCAGACCCCGTGCTCTATGACGATTGGCATGTTGTTGCCTGTGCTGACGATCTCAAAGAGAATCAGTTGTTAAAAGTTCACCTGTTAGGCGAAGCGGTTGTTTTATGGCGCTGCGATCGGCAGGTGTTGGCGTGGCGCGATCGCTGTCCCCATCGCGGCGTTCCCCTCTCTAGCGGACGGATTGAAAATGGGTGTGTGGTGTGCCCTTATCACGGTTTTGTCTTCGATCGCACCGGCAACTGCATTCATGTTCCGGCTAACCCTGCTCTGACCTCGGTTGCTCAAAACTCTCAGGTGTACAACTATGCTGTGCAGGAACGATATGGTTATATCTGGATTGCCCTGGGAGAGCCACAGCACCAAGTGCCGATTTTTTGGGAATGGCATCAACCTGACTTTGTTTCCTTCAACTGTGGTCCCTATGTAATCAACAGCAGCCCCCTACGGGTTGTTGAAAATTTCACTGATTTTGCCCACCTCCCCCACACTCACGCGGGGTTATTAGGTAGTTCCGAGTTTCCTGAAATCTCCGACTATGCTGTAACCGTGGATGAGGCAGGCATTACTGCCTCTGATGTGCGGCTCCATCAACCCAACCCGGAGGGGACCGGAGCCGCCAGGGATGTTTCCTATCTCTGCCAAATTCGCCGCCCTCTGGTTGCCTATTTCACCAAAGGCGATGGCACTGACCAATTCTCTATGTTTTTGGCAGTCACCCCTGTAGAAGAACTGCGCAGTATTGCCTGGTTAGGCATTGCAAGAAATTATGCCCTAGAGGTTGACAATGCAGAGCTAGAAGCATTTCAAAATCATCTGATGTCTCAAGATATCCCGATGGTCGAGTCGCAACGTCCCCAACGATTGCCCCTAGATCTGCAAGCCGAGTTTCATGTACCCGCCGATCGGTTGGCGGTGGCGTACCGCAAATGGTTAAAGCAATTGGGACTTCAGTTTGGTGCTTGTTAATGACTACAGGACTGACGCAGTCGAACGATTTTGTGGGCGCGTCGCGCCCACAAAATCGTCTATCACTACGGGACGCCGCACGAAGTGCGTCAGTCCTGGACTAATGCAACTTGTTTATCAACCTTTAATCGCTGATTACTAAATTCCATGCCGTTATCCCTAATTCGAGGTAAGTATATTCTTTGTGGAGCGGTGAGCCAGACCGCGATCGAATTAGTTGAAGACGGCGCAATTGTGCAACAGGATGGCAAGGTGATTGAAATTGGTCAATACACCACTCTGGCTGAAAAATACCAGGTTGATCAAATCATTGGTTCTGCAAATCACGTTATCTTACCTGGGTTTGTCAACAGCCACCACCACATTGGCTTGAGTTCGTTTCAACTGGGGTCGGCAGACGCTCCCTTAGAATTGTGGTTAGCCCATCGGATTGCCCATCGTCAGGTCAATCCCTATTTAGATACCCTTTATTCAGCGTTGCAATGGTGGAATCGGGAATTACCACGGTGCAACACATTCACCGATTGCCCGGACGAGCCGTTGACCAGTGGGAGGCGATCGCCCATCAAATTTTGCAAGCCTATCAAGATGTGGGAATGCGGGTCTCCTACTGCTTTATGGTGCGCGACCAAAATCATTTGGTGTATGGCGATGATCAAGCATTTATTCAACAACTCCCGCTCGATCTAAGGGCTGAGGTGGAAATGATGCTTCAGGCTCAAACGGCACCCCTGCAAGATTACATGGATTTTTTTGTCCACCTGTGGAGTCAGTGGCAGGGCGATCAGTCCGATCGGGTGCAAATTCAATTGGCTCCTGCCAACCTACATTGGTGCTCAGACACCGCTCTGTTGACCCAAAAAATGTATGCTGATCAATACAATGTCAAACTCCACATGCACTTACTGGAAACCCCATACCAACGGGAATATGCTGTCCGTCGGTTTGGCACGACAGCGGTTAAGCATTTGCATCAGATTGGGTTTTTGAGTCCAGCGCTAACCTTGGGACATGGCACCTGGATGACGGAGGAAGAGATTCAACTCATTGCCGATGCCCAGGTGATGATTTGTCATAATGCCAGTTCTAATTTGCGCTTTCAAAGTGGAATTGCACCGCTCAATCGGTTTGTGCAAGCGGGGGTCAAGGTGGCGATCGGGTTGGATGAAGCGGGCATCAATGAGGATCAAGATATCCTACAGGAAATGCGGTTAGTGTTAAATTTGCATCGCGTTCCCGGTCATGATCAAGCAGTTCCTCAAGCGGCACAGGTGTTTCAAATGGCGACCGCCCACGCTGCCGACACCACTGGCTTTGGCAATCAAATTGGCAGTCTTGCACCCGGTAGCGCTGCCGATTTGATTTTGTTGGATTGGGATGCGATCGCGTTGCCCTACCTTGATCCGAATATTTCTGTGATTGATGCGATCGTGCATCGCGCTCGCACCAGTAGCATCAGCGGAGTAATGATTGGTGGCGAAATGGTGTTTGAAACAGGCACATTCACCAACGTTGATAAACAA
>JAAUSV010000032.1 GCA_012032525.1 Leptolyngbyaceae cyanobacterium SL_7_1 | reverse complement strand
CGACCACCTGCTGCTGTCTGACTGTGAACACCCTGGGATTGTGGCAGCCGCCGAGGAATTGCGCCGCCGCTATGGCATCAAAGTTTCCGTTTGCCCCTTGATGGCGACGCTAAATCAGGGCGACCCGGTGGAAGTGATTGCCCAACACTTGCGCCCCACCACGCGGCTCGTCGTGCTGAGTCACATTTTGTGGAATACCGGACAGGTCTTGCCCCTGGCAGACATTGTTGCCCTTTGCCACCAATCCCCTAGCCAAGTTGCCCCAGTGAGGGTTTTGGTGGACGCTGCCCAATCGGTCGGGGTGTTGCCACTGGACTTAGCCAAATTGGGGGTGGACTATTACGCCTTCACCGGACACAAATGGTGGTGTGGGGCAGCGGGTGCTGGCGGGTTGTATGTGCGATCGGACCTGCTAGAAACCACCCATCCCACCTTAATTGGCTGGCGAGGGATCAGCAAAGATCAAAAGGGACATCCCACCGGATTTTTGCCGGATGCCCGACGGTTTGAGGTGGCAACCTCCGATTTTGCCCTGTGGGGAGCCTTGAGAGCGGCGATCGCCACCCACCACCCATGGGGGACAGGAATCGATCGCTACGAGCGGATTTGTCATCTCAGTCATTTGCTCTGGCAGGGTCTATCAGCGCTTGATGCAGTCCAATGCCTGCGTACTACGCCACCGGAGGCTGGACTAGTTCGTTTCAGATTAAAGATCGACCCGATGCAGTCCACTCGCACCTAGTCCAATCCCTCGAACGCCAAGGATTCTTGCTCCGCACCTTGCTCGATCCCAACTGTGTTCGAGCCTGTGTCCACTATTTCACCAGCGAAGCGGAGATCGAGCAATTGATCGCGGCGATCGAACACACCTTGACAGAGGAATGAGAGAGCAATTAGCCGTTAGCTAATTGCTCTCGCAATCGCTATCCCACCAATCTCACTGCCGCATTTACCCACTGGTGAGTGATGGGTAAGCTGTCCACCACCATCCCTAGGCAAAGCAGCATCATGTAGAAGATGGAGTATTTGAACAGCGATCGCGCCACCTGCAAATCGCTGGGAGTTTGCAGCAGCGCCCAAGCTTTGGCGATAAACACCCCACCCAGCACGAGGGCAAATCCGGCATAAACCGCACCAAGAACGTGCAGTGGATAGACCAGCAACAGGGTGACGGGGAAGGTCAACAACGTGTAGAACCAAATCTGTTTTGCGGTGGAGACTTCGCCCTCAACCACTGGCAACATGGGCACGCCGACCTTGGCGTAGTCTTGGCGAATCATCAGCGCCAATGCCCAAAAATGGGGGGGTGTCCAAACAAAGATGATGGCAAATAACACCCAAGCTGCCCAACTGAGATCGCCCGTCACGGCTGCCCACCCCACCAACGGGGGAATGGCTCCCGCCGCGCCGCCAATCACAATATTTTGAGTGCTGTGGCGTTTTAGCCAGTGGGTGTAGACCAGCACGTAGGTGACAATGCCCGACATGGCGAGGCTGGCACTGAGCAAATTGGCAAACACTGCTAGCAGGGTAAAGGATAGGATTGCCAGGGCGATCGCAAAGATCAGGGCATCGCGGGGTTGGACTCGACCAGAGGGCAATGGACGATGGCGGGTGCGCTCCATGTCGTAGTCGATGTCGCGATCGTAGAGGCAGTTGATCGTATTGGCGGAGGCGGCTGCAAACGTGCCGCTTAATAGGGTGATCAGCACCAAAACCGGATCAACCTCGCCCTTAGAGGCGATCCACATGCTGGCGGTGGTGGTAATCAACAACAGCACGATAATCCGAGGTTTAGTGAGTTGCCAGTAACTTTGGACCACCTGCCCAAGATGTTGGTGGTGGCGGTGAGAGACATACAGAGTTTCATGCATTAGGACTTACCTGGAAACGTGTCGAACAAAACAGGAGAACAAAACTGGCAGATAGCAGAGAGGGGTTCAAGCGTAACCCCTTAGAGGGATGGGGCATCCGCCGCAGTTGACCTCTTTACAGGAGTGATCAACTCGATCGAGTTGGCTTGATGAGCATCCCGCCAACCCAACACCGAAAAACAAACGAGCGTCCCCAACAAGGTGGCTCCAATTAATTGATGGGCAACGGTAAGCGGCTCCACCTGCAAGTGCAACCAAAACGTGGCCACTCCTAAGCCAACTTGTAGGAGCAGTAGCCCAGCCACCCCTTTTGCCAATTGCCGCAGTGCTGGGTGCAACGCTGGAGTGCGCCATGCCAGCACCGTCACCGCTAGAGTCGCCAAGCTAGTGGGCACTACGCCCAGCAGGTGACTATTCATCACCGTGCAAAGACTCGATACGGCTAAACATTGGTGGAGTGCCCACTGAGACCCAACTAGCCCACCGGAGAGGCTCTGTAAGTAAACCAACCCAGCCGCCGCTGAAGACACCCACGGCAAACGCCCCACCGTGCCTGTGCCGCGATAGGGAAGCAGGAGCACCCCCATCACCAACACCGTGCAGAAGAACAGTAGTGCCGTTCCTAAGTGAGCGGTGACAATATCAAACCGCAGCAGTTGCGTTACCGTTAGCCCCCCCAGTGCTCCCTGAAAGACAACCAAGGCTAAAGCGGCGATCGCCATTCCCAAAGTCCAGGATGGCAATTGGCGTCGATACCAACCACACAACCCCACTAGCCCCATCGACAACAGCCCAATTAGGGCAGCATCTAACCGATGAAACCATTCCAAAAATACTTGCAGGTTCATTTGTTGGCTGGGAATCAGGGTGCCATAGCACAGGGGCCAATCAGGACAGGCAAGCCCGGCGTTCATCACACGGGTGGCGCTACCGATCGCCATCAATATCAACGTGGCGATCGCCAGCTTCCACACCAGTCGCCGGACTTGGTCAATGGCAGGGGTGTGCCGGGGGGAGGGGAGCAACGGCAAGGGAGGCGCAGATTGGTAAGTAGGATTCTCTAAGGTCATGGATGAGGATGGGAATGAAATGAATCTCGTGAAGCGAGGACGGTTGAGGAGACTATCGGAGTCAGACGACGAAAAGATAACTAAAAAATGATGCTTTTCTATAACTAACCCTACAAAACGCTAAGAAGCTTAATAAAGTACCGAGCAGTTACTTCAGTGGTGTTCTAATCTAGTTCTAGCTAATACTGTAGTGATTGCAGCCTGGGATCGATAAAGCTTAGGTTTTTTTCGGTTTGTACCCGCCCGATTCACCGCTCAAGCTTTACAACTCTTAATTTATTTTCCCTAGCCACGGCGTAGGCTGATGGGAATTAAGCTCTAGCTCCACCGATCCCAAAGAAAATCCTAAGGATGGTAGATTGGGATGCCTTGATGCTATGGAACTGATTTACCTTGGTAGATGAACTCATATCCACAGGCAAACAACTCGCGCTTGCAATTGACAATTCAAACAAGATGGGTTCGAGCTAAGTGAAGCTTCAGCAAGATTCGGTCGTCTGCGATCGCTAACCCGTGCACCCTACTACTCAATTCACATATCCAACTCAGATGCTTAACTCAGACAATCAAAGAAATCAAGCATTCTGGTTGAGCAATATCTGTCAAGGTTAGATTCAGCCTCCCCAATTTGGAAGTTTTTCCTTAGTTAGTGCCGTTCTTCAGTTAATTCTGGCAATGTTTGTTTAGCGAAATAGGCAGAACTCACTGTGAACATTCCCTCCCAAATCCTGACAATGCTAGCGGGCATCGCCCTGACCCTGATTAGCCTTTGGTTCGGTCAACACCACGGGCTGCTTCCAGTTGCCGCCTCCAAAGAAGCAGAACTGGTGGACGGCTTATTTAACACCATGATGGTGGTATCGGTCGGTTTATTTATTCTGGTTCAGGGCGTAATTCTGATTTCTTTGTTTAAGTTTCGTCGTCGAGCAGGCGATGACACCGATGGTCCGCCGATTCATGGCAACATTCCCCTGGAAATCGTGTGGACCGCGATTCCAGCCGTAATCGTTCTTGTCATTGGGGTCTACAGCTTTGATGTCTACAAAGCCCTGGGTGGTTTTGATCCAGAGGCTGCCAACGATCCGGGCGTAGCACAGGTGGCAATGTTGGCGGGGGATGAGTTTTCGACTGCGATCCTCGACCCCTCCCAGATCAAGAAGCACGGGCATCACCACCAAATGGCATTGGGGATTGGTGCGTTCCCCGAAGATGAAGGCAGAGCTGCCGATCTCATCGTTGATGTCAAAGGAATTCAGTATGCCTGGATCTTTAGCTACCCCGGTGGCATTACCTCTGGCGAATTGCACGTGCCCATCAGCAAAGAAGTGCAACTCAATTTGAATGCTCAAGATGTGCTACACGCCTTTTGGTTGCCAGAGTTTCGCTTGAAGCAAGATGCTATCCCCGGTCGGAGGACAGAGCTACGCTTTAAGCCAGAACGCTTGGGTGAGTATCCGGTGATCTGTGCGGAACTGTGCGGTCCTTACCACGGGGGTATGGTGACAAAGCTCTACGTTGAAGACCAAGAGACGTTTGACACTTGGGTACAAACCCAGCTCGCCAGCCAAGACAACGGCGAAGCGATCGCCCTCAACCCGCTCGATCGCACCGATTCCGAGTATCTCGCTCCCTTCGTCAGCGACCTCGGCATCACCGCTGAAACATTAGCACAGCTCAATTCCCAGTCCTAAAGGGCGATTGCTCCTATCGGGTCGCAACGGTTCTGCCTCTGCCAATGCTGCGTTTCCCTTCCAACCATTCCTGTCTTCAGTGACTGTCTTACCTATGACTTCAGCAGAAATGCAAGTACTCGCTCCCTCCCACGCCATTCCCCACACCAAGGATGGCGTCCCGGCACCCCGCAAGTGGTGGGAGTTTTTCACCTTTTAGTCCTGACCACAAGGTGATCGGGATTCAATACCTCGTCACCTCGTTTATCTTTTATCTAATTGGGGGCAGTATGGCAGCCGCCATGCGCACCGAGTTGGCAACCGCTGCCCCGGATTTTGTCACGCCAGATGTATACAACGGCTTGCTGACGCTCCACGGCACCATCATGATTTTCCTGTGGATCGTCCCAGCCGGAGCAGGACTCGCCAACTATCTGATTCCCCTGATGATTGGGGCGCGGGACATGGCATTTCCCAAGTTAAATGCCCTAGCGTTTTGGATGATTCCTCCCGGTGGCATCCTGCTAGTCTCCAGTTTCTTCATCCAAGCCCCCCAAGCCGGGTGGACTTCCTACCCGCCGTTGAGTTTGGTCAGCGGTAAGGTGGGGGAGGGCATCTGGATTATGAGCTTGCTGGTGTTGGGAACTTCCTCGATTTTGGGGGCGATTAACTTTTTAGTCACCATCCTGAAGATGCGGGTTCCCAGCATGGGCTTGAATGACATGCCCCTGTTTTGCTGGGCGATGCTGGCAACCGGAGGATTGATCCTAATTGGAACTCCCGTTTTGGCAGGAGCGCTGATTTTGCTGGCGTTTGACCTGCTGGCGGGAACGGCTTTCTTTAACCCGACGGGGGGAGGCGACCCGATCGTCTATCAGCACATGTTTTGGTTTTACTCCCATCCGGCGGTCTACATTATGGTGTTACCGCTGTTTGGGGCAATTTCAGATATTCTCCCCGTTCATGCCCGCAAGCCGATTTTTGGCTATCAGGCGATCGCCTATTCCAGCCTTGCCATTAGCTTTCTGGGCTTGATCGTCTGGGCACACCACATGTTTACCAGTGGCACCCCAGCTTGGCTCCGCATGTTCTTTATGATTGCCACGATGGTGATCGCCGTTCCCACCGGAATCAAAGTATTTGGCTGGTTGGCAACGATTTGGGGAGGCAAGATTCAGCTCAACTCCCCCATGCTGTTTGCCCTGGGCTTTATTTCCACTTTTGTGATTGGTGGTATCAGCGGGGTAATGGTGGCGTCGGTGCCCTTTGACCTACACGTACACGATACCTCACTTCATCGTGGCGCACCTGCACTACGTCCTGTTGGTGGCAGTGTGTTTGGCTTGTAATTCGGCTCTCTATCACTGGTTTCCCAAGATGACGGGGCGGATGATGAATGAGCCACTGGGTATTGTCCACTTTGTGTTGACCTTTATTGGCATGCACCTCACCTTCATGCCGATGCACGAGTTGGGCTTGTTGGGAATGAACCGCCGAGTCGCCCTCTACGATCCTCGATTTGAGGGGTTGAATTTGATTTGCACAATCGGCTCCTACATCCTGGCGGTTTCGACGATTCCCTTTATCGTCAATGCGGTGTGGAGCTGGATGGCGGGTGCCCCAGCCGGAAATAATCCGTGGCGAGCACTTACCTTTGAGTGGTTGACGACCTCCCCTCCGGCGATCGAGAATTTTGAACAATTGCCTGTGTTGCTCGTGGGTCCCTACGACTATGGGCGCGATCGCGAAGAAAACGGTCGAGCTGCCGATTATGAAACCAACACCGAAGCCCCCGCTGGCTTTGTGCCTCCTGGCAAGGCTCGTGCCGGCAGCCCCGAATCGGAACTAGAGGTTCCCGGACTCGCTCCCCCGGAAAAATCGGAGTCGGGTGCGCCAGAGTAGCTTTCGTTGATTGTCCATCGTGTCCTTTTATCTCAAGGCTTATGCAAGGTTCAACCGTTGACCCCGCCAAGGCGGAGCTAAATTATCACCACGAGGCGATCGAGGCGTCTCACCACGAAGAACACCCCGACCACCGCATGTTTGGCATCATCGTTTTCCTGTTGGCAGAGACGATGATTTTTGCGGGTTTGTTTGTGGCATACCTAACGTTTCGGGCAGTCGAGCCGACGTGGCCCCCAGAAGGTACTCCAGAACTAGAATTGTTGCTTCCCGGCATTAACACCCTGATTTTGATCTCCAGCAGCTTTGTGATTCACAAAGCCGACGAAGCAGTGAAAAAGGACGACGTTAAAGGGCTACGGGTTTGGTTTGGGGCAACCGCTGCGATGGGGTTGGTTTTCTTGGCAGGGCAGCTCTATGAATACAGCAACCTCGAATTTGGCTTGACCACCAACCTGTTTGCCAGCACTTTCTATGTGCTCACCGGGTTCCACGGCTTGCACGTGTTTTGTGGCGTGGGGCTGATTTTGGCGGTGTTGTGGCGATCGCTCAAACCCGGTCACTACTCCAGCCACAACCACTTTGGCGTCGAAGCCGCTGAACTATACTGGCACTTCGTAGATGTTGTGTGGATTGTGCTGTTTTTCTTGCTTTACATTTTGCACTAACCGCCCAATTTTTAATAGGCTAGTGAAGGAAACCCCGAAGTTCGGGGTTTTTTAATGGTCTTGCTCGTAACTGGTGCTTCTTATGGTTCGGCTGCTGCTGATTGTTGTGCTCTGCCTCAGTCTTTTAACTGGATGCACGATTCCTCGTGTGAGTGCGGAAGATCGATTGTTTTTGGATCTCTCGCTTGATTATCTGGGAGCCTATGAGATTCCCCAGGACAGCGTGGTGGAGGGAACCCCTGTGCGGGGGCTATCGGGGATTACCTACGATCGAGAGCGCGATCGGTTTTATGTCCTATCGGACGATCGCAGCCAATATGCGCCAGCTCGGTTCTACACCTTGAAGCTGACGATCGACCCTGAAAGCAATGGGATTGATGCGATAGACGTGGAACGGGTGACAACGCTAAAAGATTCAGCCGGAGAGCCGTATGCCCTGGTGCAATCGATCCGGAGGGAATTGCCTTGTCTCCTCGGCGATCGCTGTTCATCGCCAGTGAAGGGGTTCCGGCTGAGGGCATTCTCCCTTTTATCGACGAATTCGATCTCGAAACGGGGCAGTGGCAGCGGCAGTTGCGAATTCCCGATCGCTACCTTCCTGCGACTGAAGGGGAATCTCCACGAGGTGTTCAATCCAACCGTGGGTTTGAATCTTTAGCATTAAGTGCTAATGGACAGGAACCCTTTCGCGTGTTTGCGGCTACGGAGTCGTCGTTGGAGCAAGATCGGCAACCGGATGGGACTCAGCCCGATCGGGTGCGGTGGTTACATTATCTGGTAGGCGATGACCTGCCCGTGCTGCTGTCGGAGCACCTATATTTGGTAGAACCCCTTCCTGAGGGCGCGGAGGAAAACGGTCTGGTGGAAGTTGTCCTGCTCGACTCGGCAGGGCATTTTTTGAGCATGGAGCGATCGTTTGGTTTACAAGCTGGAGTCGGCATCCGATTGTTCCAACTAGCATCGGGCAGTGCGACAGATATTTCCACGATCGAGACTTTGCAGGGGGATGTCAACGGCATTGAACCGATTCGCAAAGAACTAGTGCTGGATCTGACTACACTGGAAATCCCCCTCGATAACTTTGAGGGCATGACCTTGGGACCACGCTTGTCCGATGGCAGTCAAAGTGTAGTTTTAATCAGCGATGATAATTTCAATCCCTTGCAACAAACACTGGTGTTGCTATTTCGGTTGCGATCGAACGGTTAATTCAAATTCGGATAGTTTCACATTGGGACTGGATAGGTTAACAGGTTCTGCCAGGAAGCTCAATAGCTGTTTCTGCTTGCGACTGAACATTCATTAGAAATGTTTTATCGTAAGTCTCTGCATACGCCTCATCGTAAGTCTCTACTACCTGTTCAATTTTCACTCTCCCCAGTATTTGTTCTCGAAAGCTGAATTTGTTATCTACACCCTGAGATTTATGTTTTATTACTGTTAGCGATCGTCTATGGTTGGTGCGTATGCTTCGGCAAGTTTATTAGGAAACTCCCATCTTAATAAACCCCACAGATCTCGCATCCACCACCACAACCTTGGATAGTAGAATAACAAGTGAATCCCCAAGAGAAATACATTTGCCGAATCCTTCCAAGTCGCTTGAACCAAAAACCCTAAAGGATAAAACAAGTCATAGTATTCAAATAGTATGAGTCTATGATCACCAGTGGGTTGAACAACTACAATTTCCAGCTTCCAAAAGTAGTGTCGCAACCATTCTGTGAGTAGGTAAAGACACATAAAGAGCCAAGCTAAGACATTGTGGGAAAGGAGTAATATTCCCAAGAAAGATAGGAACTCAATCGGAAAAACAACCCCTTTTCCAAGTTGCTTCAAGGTTTGTATAGAAGTATTCACAGCAAATGTTTTGATGTCGGCGAGACGATCATTTTCAAGATCAAGTATTTGATGCCAAAAAATGCTCCTTAAACCTGCCATCAGTGACCAAATAGCAACTAAAACTAGCCACATAATCGGCAAGGATTGGTCAGCCGCACAAGAAATTAAAAGCGCAGCAAATATTTGTGGTACAGAGGTTTCTGCCGCTGCAATTGTCAAAACCCCCCAAAAACCTTTTTCTTTCAAACGGATAGGTGGTACAGAGTAAATCGTAAAGAGCAACCAGTTTCCAAGATAGACGCCTAATACTAGTGGGCTATGAATCAATAGCCCTAACACTGCCAAACCTAAACCATTACAAATAATTAGAATTAAAGCTATAGATAGATTCGATCGCCCTACCATGTAATTGGTTTTACCACACATTTGATCGGCTTCTCGATCAGTCAAATCATTGATTAAGCAAGCATAGCTTGCACCAATTATTAAGGAAATTAGGAGAAATAGAAACGTAGACCAAAGCGAAATTAAAGATACATTTAATACCGCAGCACTAGCATAAGCAGTTCCTATAACGGGAGCTAGTTTGAACGTCCACCATTCATTTGCTCGAATGAGTGAGGTAAATTGCCGAAGAAAATTTTCTACTTGATTTCTCATGGAAGTAAGCTCATTTGTATGACAAGAGTAAACGTTAGTGTTTGGCTGTCACCTAAGTAGGGTATTGGTTATCCCCAAATTGCTGGAATATGCAGAGAACATTTAAACGTCATTGCGGCATTTATAGCTGCATCAGGAGAACCTTTTACTTCCAATGGAAAAGGAGTGTCTTCATATCCTTTTAGCCCTAAAATAGAGCGAGTATCACGGGCAAGTACAACTCCTGTCAAAAGATATTGTCCAGGAAGCAAGGGTAACTGCTCGATCGAGCAACAGAATTCATTTCGACCCTTCTGAAGGCAATAACTGCTACTTTCCTGATCACTTACCACAATTGCTAGTGGGGAACTTTGACTTGATTTTCCAAGCAGGAACCCCCACATGATTGAAATGTTTTCTAGCTGAGATTGACAAACCATCCGAATTCTCACTTTAGAACCAGGAAAAACCACCTTCTCATCAAACGATTCTGAGTTTGTTGTGGCGATCGCTATGACTTCTAGCTGTTCAATTTCTACTGCTCCAAACAACTCTCCCACAGCCGCTAAGTTTCCTAATTCTGCTTCTGCTGCGTCGGCTGAAGCAATGGATGAATGCAAAGCATTAGAAAACAGCATTTTTTGTTGCTGATTTTGATAATCAACCTCCATTAATTGATGATAGTTAAAGAGAATTGCATCTGTTTTTCCAGTTTGATAGATCTTTCCATGATCCAATAGTATGCATTGGTGGCAAAGCGATTGAACAATAAATAGATCGTGTGAGACAAGCAGAATTGCTCCGCCTCTAGAAATGTACTCCCTCAGATAATTCTCAAACTTCTGTTGAAATCGAATGTCGCCTCCACCTAATGCTTCATCTATGATGAATACATCCGGTTGAAGCTGGGTATAGATTGAGAATGCAAGCCGCAAACGCATCCCCGTACTGTAGGTGCCAACAGGGGCATCAATAAAGTCATGAACACCGGAGTAGTTAATGATTTCATCAATGTTCTTGTGGATCTGACTTTCGCTGATTCCGTGTAATGACAACATGTTATGAATGTTTTCACGCCCAGTCTGTACAGGTGACAAGCCAGCTTGGTGATCAATCAGAATTACGCTATCGGTATGCCAAAGAACTTGTCCTAGGGTTGGGCGTAAGATTCCTGTAATCAGGTTAAGTAAGGTACTTTTTCCGGCACCATTGTGACCCACTAATCCCAATACCTCACCGGATCTAAGCTCTAAATTGATATCCTGCACTGCCCAAAATTCGCCGGGACGAAGGCGATCGCCCCCATCAGGCAACCGACGAAATTCCCGCAGGATATCCAATCCGGTGTAGCGCAACGCCAGTTCTGGACGACGGCAAAACCGTTTCGATAGGTGTTTGGTTTCTAATAGTAAACGTCCCATAATTTAGGTCAGCGATCGTTCAATCACATAGGGTAAACACAGTCGGCAAAATAACCATCCAGTAACTAGCCAGATGATAGTTAAGGGAACCAGAAGTAGCGCGATCGCGCTGATTTCGCCCACGCCGTAGGTCAGCCAGCGAGTCGCTTCAAACACATGGGTTAGCGGATTAAATCGGTAAAGGTGATACGCCCAACTCCCAGGATCTACGGCTACAAAAATGGGGGTAACCGCAAAAAGCAACCACGGAAAAAAATGCATTAGACTCTCTACATCTCGACTAAGTGCATTCCAGGGGGCAAGTAATAATCCCAATCCAGCTCCTAACCCAATGATGATGATGAACCCAAGTAGTGCCAGAGGAGCCGTTATTGCAGGCGAAAGATTGAAAAAGAGGAACGTGGCGATGATCAGGGCAACCGCACGCCAAATGCAAAGATAGCCTCTCCAATACCTGATAGTATCAATCCCTCCACTGGAATTTTTTGTCGCACTAGCAGATAGCAATAGCGACTTAGAAAGTTTCGTTGACTGTGCATTGCCTCCAAAAAAGTTTGCATCATAATTAAGCCAAAGATGCCGTAGACTTGCGGAGGAATTTGACCACGACTGGAGCCAAGAACGTTTGTTCGTTGTCCAATTGTCAAGACCACTGCAATCATTACACTGGGCATAAATGCCCAAAAAAGACCTAGTGAAGAATAGCGATACCGTTGGGCAATCCCTTGAAGAAACATCCGCTTTGCCACAGTGGTTGAGCTACGTAAATCGCGGATTGCCTGTCTAAGGAATTGTCGATAATTCCGCAGTTGGCTACCACTACTAATTACTCTGATTGATGTCCGGGGGACACGATCGACATTGGAAACTAATTTGGATGAATCGGGGGAATTTGGTAAATCCATTGTTAGTAAGTGCGATCGGGATAAGGAAAAAATTAGTGCAAGCTACTAGTACCGTTTGGTGAAGTAATGGTGGAAGTCGAACAAAGTCGCAGGAGTTTGCCTGCAAACACCTTCTCAGGGTTTGGTGGAATAATCTCTCGAATGGAACAAGCCGCAGCCTGCCCAATTTGCTCCCATTCATCTCGACGTTGCCATGCTCTCTCTAAAGCCTCATCAATAGCATAAAGGCAAGGTGCTTGAGCAATAAAGCCTGTGACATTATCCGTAACCACTTCCGAGACACCCCCAACATTGGTTACAATTCCTAATCTGCCGCACATCATGGCTTCGACTAGGGAAATGGGCAATCCCTCTGCTCGCGAAGGCAAAATCAACCCATGAAATTCCCGCCATACATCAACAATATCGTCAACAAATCCGGGGAAGCTAACGTTTTGCACTTCCAGGAATTGTGCCAACTCAATCAATCCATTTCGATTTACCCCTTCTCCAAAAAACTCAATGCAAAGACGGCGCGATTTCCATTTATCTTGTGCCAGAACCTGTAACAAAATATCCTGACCTTTATCAAATAACCAGAGACGACCAACACAAGCAAGCTTAAACCAGCCATCTTGAGGAGGTTTCCAGGGAAGTGGTTGCGTAACAGGGGCTAAATGTGGATTTCTGATTACCTCGGTGTGGGGTAAATTCCGACTAATTTGCTTTTCCGTAATTGTTTGATTGTGTTGAGAGACGAAGAAACATTGTTTGGCTTCTTGAAATGCCGATCGCATCAGAAGACGGACGGCATCAATGGGCCAGCGATCTTCTCCTGCTTTATGAGAAAGCATTGCATAGGGAATCTTTAGTTGCTGGCAAAGGCTAGCAAATTCCAACCCGTCAAAGTTATCACCTTGAGAAATTACTACTAGGTCAGGTTCTAATTGTTTAATTTCCTTTACTAAAATATCTTGATTAAATTGCAAATGCCATCGAGCAGGTAAGTAGCGGTTAAGAAATCTAAAACCACGATCGACAAGTTTAAGGAACAGATTAATTGATTGGAGTTTCCCCAAACGATCGAGAATTCGTTTAATCAAATTGTTATGACGATTGGTCAATAGGAAGGTATCCGTAATAGAAATTTTGGCTTCGTGTAGGTCAATAATTCGACTATGGGATCTGTCAACATTAATCTTAAAAACATATACGGAATGCCCCTGTTGGCGTAAGTACCTGGCTGTTGCTGACCATAGTTCTTCACTACCACCCCAAGTCCCACTGCAAGAACTCATGAAAACAATACAACTAGGAGAAATTTCTGAAGATGTGGAATTGGGATGACTAGATTTGTTGGGAGTAGCCGAAGCTAGAACCTCACCAAACTGCAACTCACCAGATATTGAATCAGAAATAAATTTAGCCATAGTAGACAACATTCTTTAGTTAGCAATAACCACAGAAAGTTACTTGGAAACTTCAGATCCTCTAACCTTAGTGGCAAAACCAACTAAGCGAGTTGCAAGTTATTCTCCATAGCAAAGCATTGCTTCTACCGAGAGAAGCATCAATTTTGCCCAATCGATTTCTCTTAATAAGTACTACGGGGTAGTTAAGAGAATTCAGTCTTCAATAGGCAGATTTAACCTAAATTTCACAATTTTCTTCTATAGAACAAAACTTTTATGGCAACACCAGTAGATAAATAAGTTATGGTTTGAACCTCATACTCTGTGAAGGTTCTCAGACCAACTGCCAAAATTGGGGCTACACATCCATATCAGGTAAAGGGGAGTTGGTACTATCAAACCCTGGTTTTGCTAATGAGTAAGCACTCCACACTGCCCCTGATGCCGCAACAGATGATCGCACAACACCAGTGCCACCATCGCTTCCACCATCGGCACTGCCCTGGGCAAAACACACGGGTCATGGCGTCCCCGCGCCGCTAGTACCGTTTCCTCACCCGTCACTGTGACTGTGCGTTGTTCCTTGCGAATGGTAGCGGTAGGCTTAAACGCGACTCTGAGAACGATCGGCTCTCCATTGGCAATGCCCCCTTGGATGCCCCCCGATCGATTTGTCACGGTGCGAATTTGTCCCTGTTCATCGGTGTAAAACTCGTCGTTGTGTTCGCTGCCTGTCAGCAACGTCCCTGCAAATCCTGAGCCAATTTCAAATCCTTTGCTGGCGGGGAGGGACATGGCTGCCTTCGCCAAGTCAGCTTCCAGTTTGTCGAATACGGGTTCCCCTAATCCCTTGGGAACTCCACGGGCAACACATTCCACCACACCACCAATGGAATCTCCGGCACGACCCACCTGCTCAATGAGTTCGATCATCCGATCGGCGCACTCTGGATCGGGACACCGCACGATCGTTTCTTCTACTTGGGTTAGGGTAACGGTGTTTGGATCAATCACCCCTTCTAAATCTTTGATGCGCTTGACATAGCCGACGATTTCCACCCCTGCGACTTGGTGGAGGATTTTTTTGGCGATCGCCCCTGCCGCGACTCGCCCGATCGTCTCCCGTGCTGAAGCACGTCCCCCCCCTTGCCAGTTGCGAATCCCATATTTGGCATCGTAGGTGGCATCGGCGTGGGAAGGGCGGTAGGCTTGCACCATTTCGCTGTAGTCTTGGGAGCGGGCATCTTTGTTGTGCACTAAAATGGCGATCGGCGTACCCAGCGTTTTGCCCTCAAATACTCCAGAGAGAATTTCACAGGTATCTGCTTCCTTGCGGGGTGTGGTGATCTTGCTTTGTCCGGGACGGCGGCGATCGAGCTCAACCTGAATGTCTTCTGGTGAAATAGCGAGTTGCGGTGGGCACCCATCAATCACCACCCCAACGCCGCCTCCATGGGATTCACCAAAGGTTGTTACTCGAAATAGATGCCCAAATGTATTGCCCATACCCTCGATACCGACTGTGTGATCACTAACGTTGCTTCAAATACTGATAGTAAGCACCTACGACAACGATTCCCGCTCTCGACTCATCAACTCTGGCAACTTACCTGTGCCAGGGAGAATCTTCTCGTCGCTACTCGTGGTGGAAATATAGCCAGAGTAAAATGCCCCTGGTTGAATATCTAGGGAACTAGCGGTGACATCCCCCTCCAACCGAGCCGTGTTGCTTAAAGTCAACCGTCCCTCAGCAATCACACGGGCTTTAATCACACCGTAGAGTGTGATGTTGTGGGCGCGTACTTCCGGTCCTTCAATCAAGGCGTCTTGGAGAACTTCCAGATCTCCAATTACCTCAACCACCCCGTGGATGATACCGTCTAACTTAAAATTGCCATCGACATGCAGGTCACCTAACACCTCAGTTCCCTTCCCTAAAAAGTTTAGAAAGTTCTGAGCGATCTGATTGCGCCTAAACCACATTGCTTGAAGCTCCAGGATGAATCGATAAATTAATCTAAGTATCCCTTTGGATCAACAGCTTCGCCACTGTAGAAAATTGAATAGTGCAGATGCGGTCCGGTAGAACGTCCAGTATTGCCCAAGTATCCCACAATTTGATCGCGATCGATTTTTGCTCCCGCAGCAACTCCTAGCTTGGATAGATGGGCATAGAGCGTTTGATACCCATAGCCATGATCGACGATCACATGGTTGCCATACCCCCCCGATGACCCTGCAAACTTGACCACTCCTGGAGCCGTTCCATAGATCGGACTGCCATAGGCGGCGATGAAATCCAAACCTCGATGAAATTCGTAGCCCCCGCCAAAGGGGTTGCGTCGCGGTCCAAAGCCGGAGGTTTGATTAAACTCTCCCTTCAATGGCACCCCCTTGGGACGTGCCGCTTCTCGCTCCAGCGTTTGCTCTAGCGCTGGCTCGATCTCGACTCTAAGACTACCCACAAGCTGAGAAATTCTCCCCTGAGCCGCATCCAATAAACTTTCCGGACGAATACGATTACTCAGCCCACCCTGAGGAATTGTTTCTGCTGGAGGAGTCCCTGATGCCTCTGGCATTCCAGCTCGTTTTTGTAAATGATTCAGCTCCGACTCTAACACTTCCACTTTCTGCATGATCTGAGTGGCTTCCTCAGTCAATTCCTCCGTTAATGCGGCGTTTTGCTGAGTCAGATCTGTATTCTCCTGGTGATAGGAGTGGAAGATCTTGCCCAACCATAGGCTGGGAATGGCGATCGCTACTGCCACCGTACCAATCACAAGTTTAGGTTGGAATGAGAGGGCGATCGGTGTCCTGCCAGTGCAGGAAATCAGGATCGTGTATTGCTTGGGAATTCGACGACTCATGAAGCTCTACGCTCTAATTATTTCCACGCTCTAATTATTTCCGCAGTGGAGCATGACATACCGGATTACCGTAGGTCAAGTTATCCAAGAACAAAAACAGGGAATAAAAACAAGCGATCCCCCGTGTGGGGGATCGCTCAATCTTAAACTAAATCGAATCCGATTAAATCAGGAACCAATCTAGCCGTTGATGCTGGGAGCTTCGGTAGCAGCGAGGTCGAGGGGGAAGTTGTGAGCATTGCGCTCGTGCATCACTTCCATACCCAAGTTCGCCCGGTTCAACACATCAGCCCAGGTGGAGACCACACGACCCTGAGAGTCGATGATGCTCTGGTTGAAGTTGAAACCATTCAGGTTGAACGCCATCGTGCTGATGCCCAATGCCGTGAACCAGATGCCAACCACAGGCCATGCACCCAACAAGAAGTGCAAGCTGCGGCTGTTGTTGAACGAAGCATATTGGAAAATCAACCGACCAAAGTAGCCGTGAGCCGCCACGATGTTGTAGGTCTCTTCCTCTTGCCCAAACTTGTAGCCGTAGTTCTGCGACTCGTTCTCGGTCGTCTCACGCACCAAGGAGGAGGTCACCAACGAACCGTGCATCGCACTAAACAACGAACCACCAAACACACCAGCCACACCCAACATGTGGAAGGGGTGCATCAAAATGTTGTGCTCAGCCTGGAACACAAACATGAAGTTGAACGTACCAGAAATACCCAAGGGCATTCCATCAGAAAAAGAACCTTGCCCAATCGGGTAGATCAAAAACACTGCGGTAGCTGCTGCAACAGGCGCAGAGTAAGCCACGCAGATCCAAGGACGCATGCCCAAACGGTAGGACAATTCCCACTCACGTCCCATGTAGCAGAACACACCAATCAAGAAGTGGAATACCACCAACTGGTAAGGACCGCCGTTGTACAACCACTCATCCAAGGAAGCCGCTTCCCAGATGGGGTAGAAGTGCAAACCGATCGCATTAGAAGAAGGCACAACCGCACCCGTGATGATGTTGTTGCCGTACATCAATGAACCAGACACAGGCTCACGGATGCCGTCGATGTCAACCGGAGGTGCTGCAACAAACGCAATGATGAAGCAGATGGTGGCAGCAAGCAGGGTGGGGATCATCAATACGCCGAACCAGCCAATATACAGGCGGTTGTCGGTGCTGGTGATCCAAGAGCAAAACCGCTCCCACAGGTTAGCGCTCTCGCGCCGCTGTAAAACAGTCGTCATGGTTTATGAATCCTTTTAAGGTATGGATATGAATCGGATAAGCTCTTCACTTACCGTAATAAAAAGATTAGATGATTTATTGAGCTTTGTAAAGCGTTTTAACCGAAAACTTTAGACTGGATTACCCAATTCTCAGTTTTATCAGGATCAACCGGGGGGCCATTGCATCGATCGCCCACCCAAAATGTGTAGATGCAGATGATAAACCGTCTGCCCACCATCCTCTCCAGTATTAATCACTACGCGATAGCCATTCGTTAGCCCTGCTTGCTCTGCCACTCGCTTAACAGTCAGCAACAAATGCCCCATCAGGCGATGATCCTCTGACTCGGCATCGGAGAGCATGGCGATCGGCTGCTTGGGAATTACCAGCAGATGCACTGGGGCTTGAGGGTTAACGTCTTTAAAGGCGATCGCCAGTTCATCCTCATAAACAATTTCGGCTGGAATTTCGCGCCGAATGATTTTGGCGAAAATTGTGTCTTGGGGGTTGCTCATTTCTCATTTAACCAATGGCTGCTTGCTGAATTCTAAGGTTTGATTACTGCGTTTGACTGAGATTGCAGAATTTGATTACGACTTGCGGCTCCCAACTGAGCGGCTTCACGAGTGGGGCGATCGCTTAGCCGCAACTCACTCACCACCGGACTACCCCAGGTTTGCACCAGGGTTTGGAGTAACTGATCTTGCTGTTTGTGCAAAAAATCTAAATCTCCAATACCGACATTGATGATAGAGAACCAGATCAGTCCGCGATCGCGGGTGGGAATCACACCCGCCAGGGCACTGACATCATCTAACGTTCCAGTCTTTAAAGCCGCTCCCGCAGCAATGTTACGACCTCGCAACGTGCCACGATCGCGCCCAATCACCGGAAACAGATCGGTAATATTTAACTGCTGAAGGGCAACGGAGCGCTGGATTGCCACCAGCATCGCTCCTACTGCACGAGGAGAAATGCGATTTTCATTGCCTAGCCCAGAACCGTTGATTAGCTGAATTTCCTCCAGTGGAATCCCTGCTTGGGCGGCGGCGACTTCAGCCACTGTTGCCGCACCCCCAATTTCATTGGCAATTACGTCTGACATGAAATTATTGCTGTAGGTGTTCATTGCCCGCAGCATATCGACCAAGGGAACTGACTGATGACGAATCAGGGGTGTTGCTGACAACTGAGCCACTTGGCTCAACGGCAGCACTCGCACCCCACCCTCAATCACCAGTTGTGGTCGCGGCGTGGTCGGAGGTAAGGTTTGGTATTGCTCTGCCGCCGCCTCATTCCAGAGAACCGCATTCATTCCCTGTTGAAGCAACCGAGCCGCCATCTGCGGGTCAGTCTCAAAATTCATGACAAACTTGGGGGTGACGATTAACTCGCCAGTCACTCGTTGAATCCCCACTTGTTTGAGGGCATTGGCAAGGACGATCGCCTCTTCCCAGACAAACAATGGGTCAGTTTCCCCTTGAATCACCAAGTCTCCTTGCAACACGCCGTCTTGAATCGGACCGGAGGCACTAATCAACGTTTCAAACTGGTGTTCGGGTTCCCAGGTTTCCAAGGCAGCAAGGGTTGTCGCAATTTTGGTTAAGGAGGCAGCGGAGAGGGGCGTTTCTCCTTGATGCTCCGCCAAGATTTCGCTGTCGGTTTGAATCCAGACGCCTTGGCTGGGGGTCGCCATTCCCGTCGCAGTGACGGCAGATACGTGGTTTTGCACGATCGCCACAGCGGCTGGATCGATCGCCTTTTGCGGTTGGGTGAGCGATCGAATCCAAGCCGTATCTAACCAATCCTGCCATGCTACGGACTTGAGGGTTTTAACTTCGCTCGTATCTAACCATATGGAGAGAATTGAACCCAAAAATTCCAGCACACGAGTCCTCCAAAGTGCTCAAATAGAATCGTACAAGTAATTTTCAGAATTAAATTGTGGCAAAGCCAGATCAAAATGCCGTGCTCCGACGATTGCCAATCATCGTTGGAGCTGGGGCTGGCACCCTATTTCTGATCAACCGACTACTCACTCCCACCTTAACTGACTCTCAAGCGCGATCGGATGCCCTGGGAGTCATCGTTAGCGCCTTGCTAATTTTGACAGGATTGCTATGGCAACAAATTCAACCCAAACCACCCGAAGCCGTTGAGCTTTTGGGTGAAGAGGGGTTTGAGCTAGCACCCGATCTATCTGAAGCTGTGACTATTGAGTTGGCTTGGGCATCTCACCTCCTACTAACTAATACAGTCACCCGATCGATTGTGGTTTATTACAACGATCGCGTCTTGCTGCGTCGAGGGGTCTTGGGAAAGACCAACACAGTCACTCCGGGCGCAATCCTTGATCGAGTCATGCAGACTCAAAAACCCGTTTATCTAGTGAAGCTAGCACTCTACCCTGGGCGAGTGGAATTTGACTATTTACCGGAGAATACCCAGGGGGTTATCTGTCAGCCGATCGGTAAGACAGGCGTTCTCATCCTTGGAGCCAATGCTCCTCGTAGCTACACACGACAGGACGAAATCTGGATCGAGGGAATTGCTGACAAGTTGGGAAACACCCTCAGTTAAAACAAATAGTGTATGAATTTAGGTTAGTCCTGACAGTACAGGGAGTAAACCAATAAGTAAACCAAATTTAATCCTTAAAGAATTCTGACTCCCATAACCAATGGAAGGTCGTGTTAGCCACAGAGGAATCTATTAAAATTCAGATGGCACAATAAAAGTTAAAGTTTTTTAATTAAATGTTAAGAATAATCACTGACTTCGACGGTCCAATTATGGACGTTTCAGAACGGTATTACCAGGTCTACTGCTATTGTCTAAAGCAGGTTCGCCGATCTGGTCAGAGCGTGCGTCACCTTTCCAAGGCTCAATTTTGGCAACTGAAGCGATCGCAAACCCCAGAGCGCCAGATCGGTCAACTTTCTGGCTTAGACGAGCTACAGGCTCAGGAATTTGCCCAACTGAGGCGAACGACAGTCCACACCTTGCCCTATCTTGCTTACGACACTCCCATCCCTGGTGCGCTTGACACCCTACGGTATCTGCAATCTATCAACGTGGATTTGGTCGTTATGACCATGCGCCGAGTTTGCGAACTAGAAAACGCCTTCGACCGCTATGATTTAGCCCAGTTCTTCCCTAAGACTCGACGGTACTGCTTGAGCAACGATTACGTCAAAACGGCGGATGTGAAGGACAAACCGATGCTGATGCAACGGGCAATGGCAGAGCTTCCCCCTGTGACAGCGACTTGGATGATCGGTGACACGGAGGCAGACATTGTATCGGCTCAGAGCCAGGGCATTCCCGTTGTTGGTGTGTTGAGCGGCATTCGCGATCGCCAGCAACTGATCAAACATCAGCCCGATCGGATCGCCAACAATCTTCATGAAGCCGTTAACGGAATATTAGAGCGCGCAGCAATCCAGTACGCCGGATAGGACGGTTGCCTAAGTCGGTGACGATCTTCCCGCGATTGCCAGCAGGGTCAGCGCAAAAAGCTACTGACTAACCACAGAAGGATCAACGTTACAATCGCCGCAAACGATTGTAACGCTAACTTAAGTTGGGCAAGCTGACTTGAGAAGATTTCCGCTAGCTGCGATCCTACGACCACCCCAATGATCAAACCCGCTAGTGTCAGCAGTAGGGCACGACCAAAGCGTCGCTCCTTGCGATTGAGGAAGTAGAGGGAGAAACCAACTCCCAGCGCTAAGGCAAGGGGAGGAGAGCTCAAACTCAAAACACTGCTAGCAAGCATCAACCCCGCAGGTAACAAAATATCTCCTCGAGTGGGAGTGTCGATAAATTGTTGTAACCAGGTGGGGGATTGTTTTGGTGCAGCAGGGGTAAACTCAGGTGGAGGGTCTGCGCTGCGTTCCGGAAATCGAATTCGATCGGGAACCTTAATCTTTCCCTCTTGGCGAAGCCTCAGGCGATCCATCAGAATGGCATCATAGGCAGCTTCGATCGCTTCTACCTGTTTGCGATCGTCGCTACATCCCTTAATTAGACGCTCTTTAGCCTCTTGAATTTCTTCAAACGAGGCATCCTCGCCTACTCCAAGCTTTTCGTAGTGATTTGGCTCACCCATGTCCAACCTCCAAAGACCCCCACTTATTATTTAAGTATGATCTTCCATAGAAGAACCGTAAAGAGCGTTGAAAGACGGATTTCTTTGTATTTCCCATCCATCGATCGATTCGCTAGCCCCTAGTTTACCTGTCTAACCTTTTTTCGCGAACAACGCAAATAGCAATTGGTTAATTTCATGGTAAAAACACCACGATATTGATGAAATATCTTAGAATTTTTAAGATTTAGCCGTTGCATCTACCGTCATTCCAAATTTCTAGATCAATAATTGTGTTAATGGCAGCTTAGCTACCGGATAAGCCCATTAATATTGTGAAGCTATTTAGAGCAGAATAAATGATTTTCTGCCAGATTTGATTCAACCGTTGTCGCGCCCTTAAATCCAAGCAGAAGGTTATGGCTCCAGCCAAGATTCTTGTCGTAGATGATGATCCATCCATTCGGACTTTGATTCACCGCTTTCTCTCTAAGCAGAACTATCAAATGGAATCTGCCGAAGATGGGAAGACCGCACTGACGCTCTTTGAGCAGTTCAATCCAGATCTGGTCATTCTGGATGTCAATTTACCAGATGCCACTGGCTACACGCTCTGTCAGGAGATGCAGAGCCGAACGGGGGTTTTTGTTCTCATGCTCACTAGTCGGACAGACGAAGCCGACAAGATTAGAGGATTTACGCAGGGTGCAGATGATTATTTGACTAAACCCTTTAGTCTCGGTGAGTTAGAAGTTCGAGTTGGGGCAATTTTAAAGCGACAGCGTCCCGTCACAACGGCTGAGCAGCAGTGTTTAACCTTCAATGGATTGGTGATTGATCCAGTTCGCCGTGAAGTTACGCTCAATGCTGAGATCGTGCCGCTGACGGCGCTGGAGTTTGATTTGTTGCATTTTCTTGCCAGCCATCCAGGTCGAGTTTGGCGTCGCGCTGAATTAATTCAAAAGGTGTGGGACTACGAATACGTGGGACGACCAACGAGTC
>JAAUSV010000031.1 GCA_012032525.1 Leptolyngbyaceae cyanobacterium SL_7_1 | reverse complement strand
TAATATCTTTGCGACAAGTGATTCAAAAACAACAAAGCTATGGAATACTTCTGGAGAACTAATCGCTGAACGCCTTGGAGAATTTAAGAAATTTGCTGAATCCGTAGTGGAGTCTGAAGGAAGAAAATTTTTTCTGATTACACAGGATCAAGATACTAACACAACCAAGATTTGGACTATTAACGGTTCTGTCGTTGCGGAAACTCCAGTAGAAGTTTCTGGTAGTTTTCGTCATATTGACGCTCAGAGGAATATTGTTGTTACCACACAAGGCAGTATTATTACTGATTCACAAGAAAGCGGTTCTCCAAAGCTGTGGACTCTATCAGGGCAACCAATTTCTGCTTCAGTTTCGGGTATTTTCTGGGATTTTGAAGGGTCAAATTTACTTACAATTGATGAGAAAAATAACGTTTTCCACCTCTGGAATATTCTGGAAAAATCCCCACAATCACTTTCTTATACCAATAAGCCCTCACGTCAGCTTAGTCCAGACGGTCAATTTCTATTGACATCAGGTTCAGAGAGCAATGAAACGATCTGGAGTATTAAGTTGTGGGCAATTTCTAAAAACCAAATTACCTTACAAGTCGAGATCAATCAACCATTTGGTGATTCAAATAACAATGGTGCCATTCCTTACATTCTCTCGGATAGAGAAATGATTGCTTTTAAACCGCTAGTTAGCAATACAACCTTTCCTGCTCTTATCAACTTCTCTGAACAAGAAATAATCACAGCCCAATATCAGTTTGTGGTAGGAGGCTCAAAGTATGTAGTGACTACAGATGATAATGATAATAGTTCTGCTAGGCTGTGGGATCTAAGTGGCAATTCCATTGCTCAATTTAACGCTGTTCTGAATGGATCTTCACCTGATGAGCAACTTAGCCCTGATGAGCAGTTTCTTGTCACAATTACACCTGGGGGAACAGCGCAGCTTTGGGATCTACGCAACAGTTGGACAACGTTAATCCCTAAAAATCCCTTGGAGACCACATCTAGAAGGCGGGTTGAATTCAGTCACGATGGTGAATTGCTAGCTGAATACACTGACGATCCTGCTTCTGTGAGCCTTTGGGATATCATTTCAGGCAAACCTATCACACAATTATCCTTTAAGCCCGAAGAGCGTATCCAAGCAATAAAGTTTAGTCCTGATGCTCAAGTCTTGGCGATCGTAACTGAGAACTCTCTGAGAATATGGGATATTTTAAGCCGTTCCTTCACTTCTTTTCAGCTACCATCTGTGTATACTTTGAGTTCAGCCTGGATGGGCAACAGGTTATCGCACAAGACGAAGAAACCATCAAAATTTGGGATATTGCCTCTGGTCGTTTAGTGAAAGAGTTTCAGGCTTCATCCGAAGAAGTCGAGTTTATTGGATTGAATCGAAATGGTGAGATTGTTGTGGTTGATGAATCCAACGAAAGGAATCCCTCGATTCAAAGATGGAATACTTCAGGAAAACAGATTCAGCGTTTTAACGTAGGTCAAGAATTGGGTTATACCGTTCTGAATCGTGACAAGAATTTGATAGCAGGTACTTTAGAATCTGAGCCAGATAACTCGTTTACTAGGCTCTGGGATAGCTCTGGCACCGTGATTGCCGAAAAACTGCCAGGTTATTTAACAGAATTCAGCCCCAAAGGTGAATCGCTAGCAACCATTGATGAGAAAGCAGGAACGGTTTACCTTTGGAGGGCAAACGGAACTCTAATCCGAGAATTACCAGGCTATCAAGGGATCAAAGGTGCTTATTTTAGTGCGGATGGTCAGCTCGTCATCGTAAGACATGGTGATAGTGTTCGCAGCATTTGGGATATCTCTGGTCGTTTGGTGCTTAATCTTCCTGAAATGCAAGGGGGCGTTAAGAGCGCATGGTTTAGTCCTACTGACAGCAAACTGCTGGTAACTGTAGGAAATGATGGCACGATCAAACTGTTACGACTCGACGATCGCCAAACCCTATTACAAACTGCCTGCAACCAAATCTCAACTTATCTACAAAGCGAAGCTTCTGATTTGAGTGACAGCGATCGCCGCCTATGCGATGGAATTATCCCTTCACCTTCACAGTCGCCCCTAAATCGTCGGAATTCACCCTGACTCAATAAAGCAGGTTGGGAAAAAAGCCCTTGTGCAAGGGGTCTCGATCATCCCTAACCATTATTTAGTTAGGATCGCCCTATCGATAGCTGTATGAGAACGAATGCTGTGATCGGGTTAACCTGACCTACTCGCGTTAAAGCAAATGCTACTCACGTTAAAGCAATTGCTGCAACGCCTTATATATTTGCTGTAAATGCTTAAACGTTCCTTATCGATCAAATAACGTTTGTTGCAAACGCTTAATGGTTTGCTGCAAATGCTTAATGGTTTGCTGCAAATGCTTAATGATTTACTGCAAATGCTCAATGATTTGCTCCAAATGCACCAGTTTTGCCTGCTCAAGTACTCTGTAATAAACGAAATTGCTCTGCTCACCTAGAATAAGCCAATTACTTCTAAGCTTGACTCCATCCAATTACCCCTCGTAGAAACAAAGCATTAACTTTCCTATTGACAACGCTCACCTTCATCTCGATGCCAATGCTTTGCCCTTACAATTTATGAAATAACTCAGATCTTGCACCTAAGAAAACCAAAACCCGAAAAGGCAATTTTGGTGCAAAAGGCAACCAAGGGTGTGCCTCTTTAACCATTGGGGTGTATTGTGACTAAATTTGAGAGAAATTTGGCGATCGTCATTGGCATCAACCATTACATCAATGGCATTTCTCGATTAGGTAATGCGGTCAACGATGCTGAGAAAATTGCAGAAGTCCTCAAAACCCAGCACGACTATGAGGTGTGGACTTATCTAAATGAGCAAGCAACTTTAGAAAAATTGCAGGATCTGCTGACTACTCAGTTACCCCAACACGTGACGGAAACCGATCGCGTTCTCTTCTATTTTGCGGGTCATGGAGAGGCAGTGGATACAGACGACATCGTAACGGGCTACCTGATTCCCCAAGATGCCTCTAAAGGGGAGACATTGACGTATCTCTCCATGAAACGGGTTCAAACCGCATTGGAGGAGTTGCCCTGTCAGCATTTCATTGGCATTCTCGACTGCTGTTTTGCTGGAACCTTTCGCAACAGTATGCGAGACATTGAGGCTGTGCCAGAGGGAGTAATTTATCAAGAAACCTTTGAACGGTTTACGAAATATTCGGCGTGGCGGATCATTGCCTCAGCCCGATCGAGTGAAAAAGCCTTTGATCGAGGACAAACCAACAGTGGCTATTCTCCCTTTGCGGAAGCCTTGATTGAAGGGCTAGAGGGCAAAGCCGATTGCTATCCCGTTGCCACTTCAGAAAAGCCAGCGGGAGATGGCATTGTCACCGCAACCGAATTGTTTGAGCACGTCAGTTATCGAATTCCCGCCCTAGTTGGCAACGACAAGCAAACACCGCTCAGTTGGACAATGAAGCGGGACGATGGCGGCAACTATATTTTCTTCACTCCCGGACGCCAGTACGAACTCAAACCTGCCCCACCGCTTGATGCCTCAAACAATCCCTACCGAGGGTTAGAATCCTTTGAGGAGAACCACAAAGACTGGTTTTTTGGACGAGAAAAAATTAAAAAAGCATTGCAAACCTTTGTGGAAACCCATCCGCTAACGGTCGTGTTGGGAGCATCCGGCTCAGGGAAATCCAGTTTGGTCAAAGCCGGACTAATTCCTCAGTTTCGAGACAAGCAACCCCCGTGGGCGATCGCCCTCCTGCGTCCTGGCACAACTCCCTTACAAGCGCTCAAGCTAGAACTCGGAAAATACAATTCAGCGTCAAATCTTTTACTAATCATTGATCAAGCCGAAGAGTTAATTACACTTTGTCAAGACAGGGATGAACGACAAGAATTTTTAACTATGCTTGTGGCTGCGATCGACACCCATCCCACTACGTTACGGGTGGTGTTGACGTTGCGATCGGATTTTGAACCGCAACTTCAAGATCTGAATCTCAAAGACAAGTGGCAAGCCTCCCGCTTCTTCATCTCAATGATGGATCGACAGGAATTACGTGAAGCGATCGAAAAACCTGCTGAAAAGCAAGCCATGTATTTTGAACCTCACAAACTGGTTGAGGATCTGATTAATGAAGTGTTTAATATGCCGGGTGCGTTGCCGTTGTTGTCCTATGCCTTGAGCGAACTTTATTTAAAGTATCTCGATCGTCAACAGAACGCTAAGCTAGCTAGTCAACGCATCGAACGCGCCATTACCCAAGAGGATTACAACACGGTCGGGGGTGTGATTCGTAGTGTGACTGAGCGGGCAAATAAGGTATGTGAGACGTTAGGCAAAGAATACGAATCGATCATTCCCATGGTGATGTTACGGATGGTGGCAACGGGGTCGGGTGAGTTAGCCCGTCGTCGCGTGTTTCTATCGGAATTAGCCTACCCTGCGGACAAAGCCGAGAAAGTGAAAACCGTAATCGCTAAGTTTGAGGAAGCGCGTTTGCTGATTCCCAATCAAGATGAGAATGGCAACTCTTATGTCGAGCCTGCCATGATGCCTTGATCCGAGGGTGGGAAAACCTCCGCAATTGGGTGAGTGCTGAGAAAAATTTAGAACTCCAACGTCGCTTGACACCGGAAGCTTTTAAGTGGAAACATAGCCCTCAATCAGGATTGTTGTGGAATGCGGATCCCTATCTGGATGTGTTGCGGAAGGAATTTTTAAAGTCCCCCGATTGCAATTGGTTTAATCAAACAGAATTAGAATTTGTCCAACGCAGCATTCAAAAGAAACAGCGTAACGTTCACAATCGTTGGCGTGGAGCGATCGCTGTAATTACAATTCTTATTGTCTTACTATTTGCAACGTGGAGAGGTCAAAGACGCGCCACCATCGGACAAATGTTAGCCTCCACGCAAACTTCTGAGAGTTTGTTGCAAGGTGGACAACTCACCTTTGATGCGTTGCTCAATAGTATTCGTGCCGCCAACCTATCTAAACAATTTCGCTGGAAACCTAGCCCACAGGATCAAGCTGAGGTGGTGAGAAATCTGCGTAAAGCCGTCTATGGTGTTCGGGAAGTGCAGCGCCTAGAGGGGTTTCCGGGAACGGTTGCAGAGATGTTTTGGCAGGGCGATCGCTTCTATGTAGTCACAATCGAAGATCGTCAAACTGTGACGGTGTGGGATGCAGAGACTCGCCAAGATTTTGCCTTAGCGTTGCCTGAAGCAGACGCCGAACAGGTGGAGATGAGTCCGGATAGAACGAGGATGGCGATCGCTTCTGATGACGGCACAGTCCGCCTTTGGAACTGGCAACAGGACACTCAAGCGACTGTTGAATATAAACCCCATGGGAATAGTGAGGATAGTTATGTCTATCAAATGCAATTTAGTCCCAGCGGTAGGCTACTTGTAACTAAAGGCAGCGATGAATTTCGCATCTGGAACGTAGTCGGTAATCAAGTGCAATTCCCAAATCTACAACGTCAGCAACTTCAAGGCAGATTAGTCGGTGTTGGATTCACTCCCGAAGGAGAAATGCTAAGAGTCTTCCAAACCAATGAAGAGCGCCCCGATGAAGGCAATGTGACGATCGCTCAACTGGTTGATTCATCCGGTAAATGGTTAAACCAACTTGAGATGCCCCTTCCTGGAAATATTGATCAAGTGGATTTCAGCCCTGATGGCGATCGGATTATTCTTTACTCTGGCAGTGAAACTACATTCTATTCAAGTGTTTTGGAGTGGCATTGGAAAGACAATTCAGGAGGTAATCCATATGAGCAGTTATTCGCGACAAACAGTCTTGCCTTCAGCAGTGATGGCAGTCTGCGGGCAACATCTGGATTTGATGTTGGAGCGGTGCGTTTGAGACGAAACAGTAGCATTGAAACAGAAGAATTTGAGGCACATCAAAGCGAAGTTGCGAATATTGCTGCCAATGCCGATGGCAGTCAACTGGCAACCGAGAGTACAGACGGAACCGTTCGGCTTTGGTCGCTAGAGCCGCTCCCTCTATCTAGTCAACCGCTTGCTGACTCTGTGCAAACAGTTGCCTTTCAACCCAATAGTGACCAGTTGGTTTTTCAAACAACAGATAGGATTCTACATTGGCATAGTGGTGTTGAATCTAAAGAGGCTCCAGCATTATTCAACACAATGCAATTTAGCCCTGATGGTCAAACATTGGCAGCGATCGCAGAAGATGGAACGCTCCACTTGATGGATGCAGTTGGTAATCCTTTAATGGATGCGGCTGATAATCCTTTGGACTTCAGAAATGCCGAAAGCAAGTTTGATTCAGAAAGCAATTTGGCATTTAGTCCAAACAGTAAGCAGATTGCTGTCCTTGTGGCGGATGAATGGAACTTGGAGCAACCTCGCCCTCCGCGCAAACTTGCGACTGTTGATGTTGCATCAGGTAATGTAACAAATCAAAATGTTGGGTTCGGCAGCATTAAACAGATTGCTTGGAGATCCATTGACCACCGGATTGTACTTGCTGTATCTGGAGCATTTAATTGGTTACAAGATGTGGAAGGAGAATCTGGAGGCGATTACAGCATTCGCCTGTGGGATATTGAATCCAATCGCCAATTTGCAGCACCATTAAAGGCTGGGGTTCGTAGTACGATAACCAGTCTAAGCTTTGACCAAAGTGGAAATTTAATGGCAAGTGCGGATGAGATTAATCGAATCAAACTCACCTATTTAGATGGAACCAGCATGACGGAATTTCAATTAGAAGAGGATTCTATTCAAACAATTATTTTGAGTCCTGATGGGTCAAAGATGGCAACGATCGCAGAGAATGGCACAGCAACCCTATGGCAAATTGGCGATTTTGATCAATTGATCAGTCAAGGATGCGATCGCCTACGCGATTACTTACAAAATCCAGAGTTAACCAGACGCGATCGATCGCTCTGCAACAACGTTCCTCCAGCCGAACCAGCGAAGACTAACTAGGATCACGCCCCCCAGATCCCCGGCTTCTCCGAGAAGCCGGGGATCTGCCGAAGCCAAGGGATTCACAACCCGATCGCCCCTCTCCACCGGAGCACATGATGACTAAATTTGAGCGAAATTTGGCGATCGTCATTGGCATCAACCATTACAAAAATGGGATTTCTCCGCTGCATACTCCTGTCAACGATGCCGAAAAACTTGCCGAGGTGCTGTGCGACAAACATCACTATCACGTGTGGACTTACCTGAATGAAGACGCAACGCTAGACAAGCTCAAGCATTTGCTAGATGTAGAACTGCCTGCGGAGGTAAAAGAGAGCGATCGCCTGCTCTTCTACTTTGCAGGTCATGGCTATGCCCTCGATAGAGATAATCCTGCTGGATACTTGATTCCCCAAGATGCCCATGACAAGCAGATCTTTACCTATCTACCCATGACGCAACTTCAGGAAGCACTAGAGAGATTACCCTGTCACCATTTCCTTGGCATTCTCGATTGTTGCTTTGCGGGGGCATTTCGTTGGGGCAGTATGCGCGATATCGTTGCGGCGTCTGAACAAGTTGTGTACAAAGAGAAATTCGATCGGTTTCTGCGCTATTCAGCATGGCGAGTCATGGCTTCTGCTCGTTCCAGTGAGACAGCGCTCGATCGCAGTTTGGCAACCAGCAAACACTCTCCCTTTGCCCAAGCCTTGATCGATGGATTGAAGGACAAAGCCGATTGCTACCCCCCTGCCACGTCCGCAAGACCAGCAGGCGATGGCATTGTCACCGGAGCAGAGCTACATGAGTATGTGAAGTATCGCATTGCAGAGTTAGTGGGCGATCACGAGCAAACGCCGCTCACTTGGTCAATGAAAAAAGATGATGGTGGCGAGTATATTTTCTTCACCACCGAGGGTGAACTACAACTACCACCTGCTCCTGATCTGACCGCGCAAAACAATCCCTATCGTGGCTTGGAATCTTTTGAGGAGAAACACAAGGATTGGTTCTTTGGACGAGAAACTATCAAGCAAACACTGCAAACCTTTGTTGAAACTCATTCGCTCACCGTCGTACTGGGTGGATCGGGTTCCGGAAAATCTAGTTTAGTCAAAGCCGGACTGATTCCCAAGTTCCGAGCGAAGCAGGGTTTAGCGTGGACGATCGCCCTCCTGCGTCCCGGTAAAACTCCTAATCAAACCCTCAATAGTGAGTTGCAGAAATACAATCTCGATCGCCCTCTTTTACTGGTGATTGACCAGGCAGAAGAGTTGATTACGCTGTGTCGAGATCCTAGTGTGCGACAAGAATTTTTGAGCAAACTTGCTGAGGTAGTCACCAACCATCCAACTACAGTACGAGTAGTGTTGACCCTGCGATCGGACTTTGAACCGCAACTGCGCGATTTAGATCTGAGAGACAACTGGCAAACAGCTCGATTCCCCATCCCAATGATGAATCGACAGGAATTGCGGGAGGCGATCGAAAAGCCCGCCAAAAAACAAGTGATGGATTTTGAACCGCGCAAACTCATTGACGACCTGATTGATGAAGTGGTGAATATGCCGGGGGCGTTACCGCTGTTGTCGTTTGCCCTGAGTGAGCTTTATTTGAACTATCTCAAGCGCCAACAGAACAGTCGAAAACGGATTGAGCGATCGATCACCCAGGCGGATTACATCAAATTGGAGGGAGTAATCATCAGCTTGACTAAACGCGCCGACGAAGAATGCGCCAAGTTAGGCAAAGTCTATGAATCTATCATTCAAATGGTGATGTTGCGGATGGTGGCAACCGGATCGGGCGAGTTGGCAAGACAACGGGTGTTGATGACAGAACTGGCGTATCCCCCGGATAAAGCCGAGAAAGTTGAACAGGTGATCAACCAATTCGTTGAGGCTCGTCTGTTGATCAAAGACCAAGATAAGGACGGCAATGATTATGTAGAACCCGCCCACGATGCCCTAGTCACAGGTTGGTCAAAGCTGCGAGATTGGGTTGCCGCCGAGAAAAATCTTGATCTGCAACGTCGGCTTGCGCCCGATGCGATCGCCTGGAAACACAACGCAAGTTCCTATTTGTGGAATGCTGATCCAAATCTGGATGTGTTGCAAAAAGAGGTATTGAATTCGCCCGATCACAATTGGTTTAACCAGGCAGAATTAGAGTTTGTTCAACGCAGCATTCAACGCAAGTACCGCAATATTCGCCTGCGCTGGACGGTTGCCACCAGTGCCCTAGCCATCATCAGCGGCATCTCGGTTGTGACGTTCTTTCAGTGGAATCAGGCTCAACGCCGCAGTAGTGTGGCGTTTGCTGAATCTGCTAGAGCTAATTTATTGGCAAACCGTTCGATGGAAGGGACGATCAATGCTGTGAAAGCGGTGAGATTGTTGGAGAATCCGTTGTTGCGCGATCGGGAAATTATTTATACCGAAGTTGCTGATGCCTTGATCTGGGCAAATAGTGAAATGAAAGAACAACTGCGATTACAGGGAGTTGGGGAATTAGAATTTAGTCCAGATGGTCGATTGATCATCACTGCTAATAATTTTGATGAGGGAACTAGGGTAACGCTGCAAACAATTACAGGAGAAGAAATTGCTCGATGGGAAACTGAAGATGGATTAAGTTCAATCGAATTTAGTCCCGATTCCAAGCTTTTAGTCAGCAGTCCTCAGGAGGGCGATCGCCAGCTTTGGGATACGTCGGGACAAATGATTGAGGAATTTCCTGGAGTAGGTTCAATTAAATTTAGTCCCGATTCAAAATTTTTCATCGCCTATTCTCAGGAGAATCATCTCCAGCTTTGGGATGCGTCAGGACAATTGATTGAGGAATTCTCTGAATCAGAAGAGATCTGGGGAGAATTTAGTCCTGACAGCCAAATGCTGGCGATTAGTGATACAAAAACAACTCAGTTGTGGCGCACTTCAGGAGAGTTGATGACTGAGTGCCCTGGAGAATTTGAGCAGTTTGCTGAGTATGCAGTTGAGCCTCAAAGACAAGAAATTATCTTAATTACACAAGCTGCTGATACAACGAAGCTGTGGCGTGGTGACGGTTCTCTGATCGCGACAGTTCCTGGAGACTTTCAACACATTGAGGCTGAGAAGAATATGATCATGACGACTCAGGCGGATGATGCTACAAGAATTTGGAATATGTCTGGTCAGCCAATTTCTGCTACGATTCCAGGAATTTTTTGGGATTTGAAGGGAACAACTCTACTCACATTTGATGAGAATAATACTAATTTTTACGCCTGGAATATCTCAGATAAATCTCTGCAATTGATTGATTACACTGAGCAACCTCAAAGCATCAACCTTAGCTCAGATGGGCAATTTCTCTTAACTGCTGGTATAGAGGGTGATGACCCAGTTTGGAGCGTAAAATTATGGGAAATTTCTAAGAATCCAATTACTCAGCGATTTGTGATCGATCGACCCTATGAGGAAAACCCTTCTGCTGCCAACCATGTCTGGCCCTACTTTCACTCAGACGAAAAAACAATCTTACTCTTACCAGTTGGTGTAACCTCACAATTTCCCCCTCTTGTTAATTTTTTAGGAGAACCATTGATTGAAGCGCAACCCTACGGCAGTGCCAATACTGATTATTTGGTGCAAGGTTCAAGCTATATTGCCAGTGCAGATGAAAATGGTTCTATCAAATTGTGGGATGCAAGTGGGAATCTGATTACCCAGTTCAATAATGCTCAAGGTGAATCTCCTGATGAAAAATTTAGTCCCGACAATCAGCTTTTTGCTACAAATACAACCAGAGGAACAATGCAACTTTGGAATTTATCCAATTACCGGAAAACATTATTTCCTGAAAAGCAATCTAATTCTGAATCCCATCCCCGGATTGAGTTCAGTACTAACGGTCAATTATTAGCTTATTACACTTCACAATCTACCTCTCAAGATGTCTTGAATACTGCATCGGTGAGTCTTTGGGACATCTCAGGCAACTCTATTGGTCAACTACCAATGAAACCGGAGGATTCGATCAATCAAATAAAATTTAGTCCTGACAATCAAATCTTGGCGGTAGATTTAGCAGATGGTTTAAAGCTGTGGGATATTTCAAGCCACTCTTTTACAAATTTTCAAGCTCCACCGTCTGTTTTTGAGTTTAGTGCAGACGGACAGCAAATCATTACTGATGAGGAAGGAACGATCAACGTTTGGGATACCACCTCTAATCAGTTAATCAAAGCGTTTGAAGTTCCATCAGAAGCGTTACTAACTGGAGTCAATCGAGAAGGTGAGATTTTAACGGTTGACTATTCTGATGAACAGAATTCTGTGCTGCAATTTTGGAATACTTCAGGGGAACTGGTTCGATCGGTTGAAGTAGGGCAAGAACTCGGCAACGCCACTTTAAGCCCTGATAGAAGCTTGATTGTAGGAGATCTGGGTTGGGGTACAGGAGAACATTTTGTTCGAGTTTGGGATAGCTCTGGAAATCTGATTGCGGCAAAATTGCTCGGCTCTTTGCGAGAATTTAGCCCCGATGGTAAAACTCTAGCAACAGTCGATGTAGACGCAGAAAAAGGAATTGTTTATCTTTGGAACGCAGATGGCACTTCCATTTCTAAACTGTCAGGGTATCGATCAATCAGCGGGTTTCAGTTTAGTGCCGATGGTCAACGGGTAGCGATGGCACATGGAGATGGGGTTCGTAGTGTCCGAGATACATCTGGTCGTTTAATTGCCAACCTCCCTGCCATGCAGTCAGGCATCAGGACTGCACGATTTAGCCCCACTGACAGTAAACTTTTGGCAACCCTGGGCAACGACAACACCATCAAGCTTCTACGACTAGACGATCGCCCAACCCTCCTACAAACCGCCTGCACCCAAATCGCCGCCTACCTGCAAAGCCCTGCATCGGAATTAGAGGAAAGCGATCGCCGCCTTTGCGATGGCATTATCCCTTCTCCCTAGATGGTTCTCTCGAATCATTCAGCCAGTCTTCAAACTCCAGTAACGCTTGGCTAGTGCCAATTTGAGTTGCCCGTTCTACTGTCTTAGCAACCAACTCAGGAATGGGAAGATCGGGAAACGTCGGGCTAATGGACGAGTCTACATAGCGATCGCCCTGCAATACCTTAATCCTCAAGATTCCTGCATCATAAATCCACAACTCTGGAACAGCGATCGCCAAATAGGCATCTGTTCTCGTTTTAGAAGTCACATCACTTTCGATCGCTAGATCGGGGGGTGGATCGATGGATAAGTCTAACCGATTCTTTCCAATGACGGCTTGTTGATTTTGAATGTAGAAACAATCATCCGGTTCGACCCCAGCCATATTCAGTCGTTTGAACGTGCTAGAGCGCAACGATTCCCAAGGGCGGCACTGTATTCGTAGGACGATTTTTACTAAATCCGCAATCACAACAATCGCCCGTTCATGTTCTGGTAGAGGAACCATAATTTCCAATGTTGCTTGGCTATACGCAATGCGAGCGTTGCGGTTTTCGCCTAGCTCTCTCAAAATCTCCTCAAATTCAGCCCAATTGATCTGAGGAATGCTAATGACACTCCCAGGTTGTAGTCGAATCTGATGAATAGGGATTGTCACACTCATACAACAAATCCTAACCAACGAACTGTTTCGATTGTAGGATTAAGCTTCTAGGTAGTGATATTTAAGCAAGGATTTTTGCTGATTTAGGACTACCAACTTCTAAAATGATCTGCAAAATTGCCCTTCTGGGTTTTAGTTTTCTAGGGTGTAAGGTGGAAGTAATCCTATTTAAGTTGTATGAAAACCCTCACGTTGCCCTGCGGACAAGCCATTCCTGTTTTGGGAATGGGCACTTGGCAAATGGGCGAAACCCCCAAGAATCGTCAGACCGAAATTGCTGCCCTGCGCTGTGGACTCGATCGCGGTCTTTCCCTAATCGACACGGCTGAAATGTATGGAGAAGGCGGAGCAGAGGAAGTCATTGCCCAAGCCATTGCCGATCGACGTTCCGAAGTCTTTTTGGTTAGCAAAGTGTATCCCCACAATGCCTCTAAGCGGGGAGTCATGGCGGCGTGCGATCGCAGTCTCCGTCGCCTAAACACCGATTACCTCGATCTCTACCTGTTACACTGGCGCGGTTCCGTTCCGTTGGCTGAAACGCTAGACGTGTTTCAATCCCTCCAACAGGCGGGCAAGATCCGCAGCTATGGCGTCAGCAATTTTGACACCGATGATATGGAGGAAGCTAGGGAGCTACCGGGGGGAGCGGCGATCGCCACCAACCAAGTCCTCTACAACCTGATGCGTCGGGGAATCGAGTGGCAATTATTGCCCTGGTGTCGGCAACGGAGCATTCCGATCATGGCGTATTCCCCAATCGAGCAAGGACGATTGCTCAGCCACACCACCCTCCACACCATCGCCCAAGCTCGCGGAGTCACAGCGGCGCAAGTGGCGATCGCCTGGCTATTGCACCAAGACAATGTGATTGTGATTCCCAAATCCAGCAAGATTGAGCACGTGACCCAAAATCGAGCGGCGTTGGATTTGCACCTGACGGAGGCAGAACTGACGACCCTAGAAGTTGCCTTTCCGGCTCCGAGGCGATCGACCCCATTGCAAATGCTGTAGTGGTTGTGTACCCCTTATTCGTCGGTGACTTTGCCTCGCAGGGTTTTGATCTGGCTACGTTTGGTTTTGCTATCTAGGCGCTTGCGTTGGGAGCTGCGGGTGGGTTTGCTGGGTTTGCGAGGCTTGGGAACCACCATGGCGCTTCTGATCAGCTCCCGCAACCGTTGCAATGCCTCTTCTCGGTTTTGCTCCTGACTGCGGTGTTCCTGCGATTTGATTACTATCACCCCGTCTTTGGTGATTCGCTGGTCGCTCAGCGCCAGTAACCGCTCCTTGTAGCGATCGGGTAAGGAAGATGCCACGATATCAAACCGCAGGTGAATCGCCGTTGCCACTTTGTTAACATTCTGACCTCCCGCACCCTGCGATCGCACAGCACTCATCTCGATCTCGTGCTCTGGAATACTGACGGAATTAGAAATTTGCAGCATCGGTTAACAGTTGTGAGGGATCGCTTTTACCAAAGCACTGAGCCGATTGTACGTTGGTTTGCGTTCGACAGCTATCCCCAGCGGGTTGGATAACATCTGACAGTTGAAAGACTGTCAACCTATGGCGTGAAACCTTTTATTTATCGCTAAGCTGAAATTAAACATTCTATTTAGTAACCGCTGCCTAGAGCACGGCTCTCAAGTAGCCGCCATTGAGGCATGATTCAATCCTAGACAACTGGTGTATTGCAACTACAATGCTAAAATCCATTCAAAAATTGTTGGTAATCGGTTTATTGCTCGGTGGGTGTGGGGGTGCTCCGTCCAACAATGCGGATGTTGTCGTTTCCCCAACGCCAGATGAACCAACTGCATCCCCTGCGGCTGTCGCTCCCACCCCCACTGTTGAGGCAGCTCCTGCCGAGTCTCCGATCGCCGCTGAATCCGCGACCATCGACACCACGGTGGTTCCGGGAGAACGCGTCGGGGCTGTGACTCGCGAGACTACCCGTGCTGATTTGGCGGCGTTGTTTGGAGAAGAAAACATTAGGGACGAGGAAATCGATGTGGGTGAAGGGTTCACGGAATCTGGGACGGTGGTTGATCTAGGCGATCGCTCCTTCAGTGTGATCTGGACAGATAGCAGCCGTAGCCAACCCGCCCTCGTTCAGAATTTTGGAACCGCCTGGCAAACCCCCGAAGGCATTGGGATAAGCACGTCCTTCCCAGAGCTACAAACCATCCTAGGCGAGTTCCAACTCTATGGATTTGGCTGGGACTATGGCGGTACGGTGGTGCTCGATGGTACGCCCCTCGACCAATACGACGGGCTATTGGTGCTACGAGTCCAGCCCAGCGGCAATTCTCAAGCATCAGCCGACTACAAGGCAGTGGCAGGAGACAGCCTCTACCCCTCCAACGACACCCACTTCCAATCCCTCGACCTGCAAGTAGAGTCGATGATCGTCTACCTCACTCCCCCATCCTAGGGACGGTGTAATGCTGGGGTTTGGCAGTGCCAAACCCCTACGGTGTTTTGTCTATCCTTCTCGTGCGACTTCTTGGGTGGCTGCCCTGGCTTTGAGGCGGGCACGTTCCACCGGATTGAGCCACCATTCCAGCGCGGTGAAAGCGTAGGAGGCAGCCACATTGAGTAGGAGATATACTAGGGCGATCGCTGTATAAATCTCAAACGCCCGATAATTTTGTGCCACAATCAATTGTCCCCGGCGAAACAGTTCTGCAAACCCAATCACCGCCACCAGGCTAGTGTTTTTGAGCAAGCCAGTAAATTCGTTTCCTAGGGGGGGCAACATTCGCCGCAGGGCTTGGGGAAAGATGACGTACTGCATGGTTTGCAGTGCCCCCAATCCCAGCGACTCCGACGCTTCCCGTTGCCCCAGTTCGATCGACTGGATGCTGCCCCGGACGATCTCAGCGATGTAGGCTGCCGTATTCAAGCTCAGCGCCAGCACCGCCGCCGTCAATTGGGAAAACTTTAGATCCAAGCCAATTCCCCGTGCCAAGGCTGGAAAACCAAAGTACACCCAAAAGATTTGTACCAGCAGGGGTGTGCCCCGGAAGAACTCAATATAAGCCCTTGCGCCAAGGCTGAGGATGCGGGAGGGGGAAAGCCGCAAAATCCCCATGATGGAACCGATCACCATGCTCAAAACGGCAGAGATAGCGGTCAGTCCCAGGGTAATCATTGCACCCCGCAGCAGATCGGGCAGGGCAGTCAGGATAATTGTCAATGCTTGTGACACGGGCTACGTCCTAGAGGGGGGCAGAGTCGGGCAATTCGGGTGCTTCCGCACCAAACCATTTCTGGTAGATTTCTTGGTACGTGCCATCGTCAATGATGGTGTTTAACCCTTGATTGAGTAATTCCAGATTGGGTGAACCTTTGGGGGTTGCCATGCCATAAAATTCCTCCGTCAGCAATTCGCCCACCACTTTGACACCGGGTACGTTGCCACTTTCGATCGCATACAACGTTACGGGGGCATCATTAATCACGGCGTCCACATTGCCATTGACCAACTCTTGCAGCGCCAACGGGGCATTGTCAAACGTCCGCACCTCAGCCGCCTGCGCCTCATTGGCTTTGTCAGCTCCCGTGGTGCCAATCTGAGCGGCTAAGGTTTTGCCTTGCAGATCCTCAAACGACTGAATATCGGCATTGGCTTCGGGAACGGCGATCGCCAATCCTGCCTTGAAGTAAGGACGGGTAAAATCTACCGCCTCTGCCCGTTCCGCCGTGATCGTCATCGTGCTGATGGTGGCGTCGATCGTCTCCGATTGTAGTGCCGGAATAATTCCGTCAAACGGCAATTCCTGCAAATTCATCTCAAACCCGGCTGCCTCAGAAACGGCAGTAATCAGGTCAATATCAAATCCCTCCAAACTGCCATCCGCCGCTTTAGATTGGAAGGGCGGGAAGGTGGGGTCGATGGCGATCGTCAATGTGGTGGCTGCCGCCGGACTCTCTGCACCTGCCGCCGGACTCTCCGTATCACCCGAAGGTGCACCCGCATTGCAGGCGGCAAAGGTGAGCACACACGCCAAGCCTATTAACCCCAAAACCCAGTGTCGTAAAAATCGAAATCGACTCAACTTCATCATAAAAATCCTTTATTACTCTGTTCCAGTTTTGCAGCGATCGCCCCACCATTAGAGAACACTTTAACGAATGGTTTACGCTCTAGAATCAACCCGCGTTGACTCACTACAATGAGATGAATCCACCCATCTTACAAACTCACTTCGGTTGATTTAGTAGCGATGCACTCCATTCCGATCCGTTGGGTGTGGTAGCACTGGAAAGCTACTCTAGCGTTGCCTACTTTTTTCTTCCACCTAGTTAATTAGACGTTACAGGAATCCTGTATGAACCCCGCTGACCCCGCCATTCGCTTTGAGAATCTGGAAAAACGCTATGGAGCAGTACAGGTATTAAATGGCATCAGTGGGGCGATTTATCCGGGTGAGGTGGTGGCGGTGATTGGCTCCTCTGGCTGTGGCAAAAGCACCCTACTGCGCTGTTTCAACCGCTTAGAAACAATCAATGGCGGCAGCTTGGTGGTGAATGATATGGATTTGTCCCAGCCCAACCTCAGCCTTAGCGAGTTGCGGCAGTTGCGGGCGCAGGTGGGAATTGTGTTTCAGCAATTTAATCTGTTTCCCCACATGACCGTCCTACAAAATCTAACCTTGGCTCCTCGTAGGGTGTTGCGCGAGTCGGCAAAGGAAAGTGCCCGCTTGGCACGGGTCTATCTAGAGAAAGTGGGACTGAGTGAAAAGGCGCAAGCCTACCCAGAACAACTGTCGGGTGGGCAAAAGCAGCGGGTGGCGATCGCCCGTGCCCTCTGCATGAAACCCAAAATCATGTTGTTTGATGAACCCACAAGTGCCCTTGACCCAGAACTGGTGGGCGAAGTCCTGGCTGTCATGCAACAACTGGCAGAGGAGGGCATGACGATGGTGGTGGTGACGCATGAAATGCAATTTGCCCGCGAAGTGGCAACACGGGTAATTTTCCTTAACAAAGGACAGATTGAGGAGGAAGGCGCAGCGCGTCAGGTGTTAACCTATCCTAAGAGCGATCGACTCAAAGCATTTTTAAGTCGAATGTCTTTTGCACCCGCATAAATTTGCAAAATCAGTGATAGACAAGCAATGGCGTTGGAAATTTGCCCTCAGTGCAACCGCAAGCTCGGCGCTCCTCTAAAATCCTCTGGTCGTCAAGTTTGTATGAAATGTGGTTGGTCCGATCGCCCTCGACAAGCGATGCCTCAGCCGAAAAACGACAATCTGTCCGCTCCACCCTCCGAACTGTCCTTTGTGGACATTCAAAAACTGCTTGGCAAAGCGGCTGAGGAGTCTAAAGAAAATATGAAACCCAAGTACAAACAGAAGGATTTGGATAGTTAGGACTCTTACAACTGCAATTCAGTTTTTGTTGGGCAAACAAGACACTGGAACTGCCTAACTACAACCGTGGGGGGCATGGCATTGCCATGCCCCTACATAGGAAAACTACACGTTAATCAATTCGCGAGCCTAAGTCATCTACTCTATGCATCGGCAACCAGTAATCGCACCACCTCAGCATGAGCCAACACCACATCAGGATTGCCTTGTAGCGCTGCATCGTATTTGACTGCAAACTCGTCGCCCAACTCCCCCGGAGATAGCAGCGATCGCACGTCGGTCATTAGCTCGGCGATCGCTTCAGTCGTCAATGGCTCATCACTCTGAAGTAATTCATCAATTTGAACGATCATCTCCGAGAGCCGATGTAACCAGGCAAATTGTTCGTGATGGATCACCAATTGCAGCAATTGTCCTCTAGAAACCTGTCCCCAAACTTGTTGATAAGCATCCCGTTCTGCATCCAGTAACAGCTTGTGGAGACGGAGTAGCTTAATTCGCAATTCGCTAAGCAATTGATGTCGGTTGATGCGTTGTTGCAGGGTGTTCGACATAATCCTGTGTGTCCTTGTCATATATGACTAGTCATATAGTAGCATGGAGCTATAGGACTCCTAAAAGTAGGGTTTTTCCGCCATCTGATGCGGTAAACCGCCGCTAAATCACTATGTCGCTTGCTTATGTAATTCTTGGTCTTCTGCAACAGGAAGAACGCACGGGCTATGACTTAAAAGTAGGTTGTTTTGATCAGTGCATTGCCCATCTTTGGCAGGCAGATCAAGCACAGATTTACCGCACATTAGATCGGTTGGAAGTCCAAGGTTGGATTTGCTGCACGATTAAAATTCAACACGATCGCCCCAATCGTAAGGTCTATCACATCACAGAAACTGGCAAAGCAGAATTAAATCAATGGTTACAAACCCACCAACCGTTGCCTGTATTGCGGGAACCGTTATTGATGCAACTTTATTTTGCGGCTGAGTTGCCCAATGAGGCGATCGCCACTCTTTTGGAACAGGAACTAGTCGTCCGACAGAAAAAATTAGCTGAGTGCATCTCAATTCAGGTTCCCTCTCTAGACGATCAAACTGCTGCACCAGAACAACGGTTGCATCGCTTAGTACTCGATTTAATGATTCAAAGAGAGCAGACCTATTTGGATTGGTTGCAGAGGGCGATCGAATTTGCCCGTAGTCAACGCAATTTCACTCCAATGCAGTAATGCAGCAACCCTCTCCTCAAAATGACGCAAATGATTTTTGGTGGTGCGGGCGCCGCCCGCACCACCAAAAATCATTACAAGTTATGGGACTACCTACAATTTGTGTCTTCTCAACCTTCAATAGGCGGATCTTCTTAAAGTTTTTTAACTTTAGCTGGATTTTTTTAGTCAAGGCATTGTAGGGCAAAGCCTTGATTAGCACTAGCATTCGATCGTTTTTGTCAATCAGGGCGATCGCTCTAACGACAAAATGTAGCCTGCGATACAATTTTCCCTGAACTTGCGCCCTAGTATTTGTGCTGATTCACTTGTTTTACCAAGTGTTCTCTGTATTTTCCCCCTCTACCTTCGAGGAGTAATCAGTTCATGAGCGGATTAGGGCGTCGTAAGTTTTTGATCTATGGTTCTGCTGCCTTGGGAACCAGCGTGCTTCTGAAGGCATGTGCTAGTGGTACAACCGATTCAGCAGCAGAGTCGCCAGCGGCAGATGCAGCCGCAACGGGTGAATCTCCCGCCGCCGCAGGGGGAGAAACGATCAAAGTCGGGATTCTCCACTCCCTCAGCGGCACGATGGCAATCAGCGAAAAGAGTGTGGTAGATTCCACCCAGCTTGCTATCAAGCAGATCAACGATGCAGGTGGTGTGTTGGGCAAGCAGATCGAGCCGATTCTAGAAGACGGCGCATCCGATTGGCCCACCTTTGCAGAAAAAGCCCGCAAGTTGATCGAGGAAGATCAAGTTGTTGTTGTCTTTGGTTGCTGGACATCGGCAAGCCGCAAGGCGGTGCTGCCTGTGTTTGAAGAGAAAAACCACATGCTCTACTACCCGGTGCAATATGAAGGGCAAGAGTGTTCTAAAAATATTTTCTACACCGGAGCCGCTCCCAACCAGCAGATTGAACCCTCGGTGGACTGGTTGATCGAAAATAAAGGCAACACCTTCTATCTGGTCGGCTCTGACTACGTGTTCCCCCGCACCGCCAACACCATCATCAAAGCCCAAGTCGAAGCCAAGGGTGGCACGGTGGTGGGAGAAGATTACCTGCCCCTCGGCAATACAGAGGTGGCTCCAATCATCGCCAAGATCCGTCAAGCGTTGCCCGATGGTGGGGTAATCTACAACACCCTCAACGGTGACAGCAACGTTGCCTTCTTTAAGCAACTCCAGGGCGCAGGCTTGACCCCCGACAAATATCCCACCATGTCGGTGAGTATTGCCGAGGAAGAAGTGCAGGCGATCGGCAAGGAATATCTCCTCGGTCACCACGCCGCCTGGAACTACTTCATGACCGTAGAAAGTCCTGCCAACGACGCCTTTGTGGAAGCCTTCAAAGCAGAATACGGCGACAGCCGCGTCACCAACGACCCAATGGAAGCAGGCTACATTTCCGTCAACATTTGGAAGCAAGCGGTTGAAGAGGCAGGTTCAGAAGGCACACCCACCGATCTAGAAGCGGTGCGGACGGCTGCCTACGGACAGGAGTTTGATGCGCCCGGTGGTCCGATCGTCATGACTCCCAACCACCACATTTCCAAAACGGTGCGGATTGGGGAAGTTCGGGATGACGGATTGTTTGAGATCGTGTTTGAAACCCCCGGTCCGGTTGATCCGATTCCCTGGAACCAGTATGTGGCAGAAACCAAGGGCTTTAGCTGCGATTGGACGAAGACCGACGTAGACAACCCTGGCAAGTTCGAGATCTAGTGCTTGAGGATAATCGCTGGGGACTAGTGAACTACGGTTTGCTAGTCCCTTCCCGTATTTGAAAGGATGAGGGGTGAAGGATGAAGGGAGGAGAGGAATTTGTTTATTAGTTTTTTGGATGGGTTGTTTAATGGGCTAAGTATTGGTTCCATTTTGCTGTTAGCGGCGCTGGGACTGGCGATCGTCTTTGGCTTGATGGGCGTGATCAACATGGCACATGGCGAGTTGATGATGCTAGGCGCATACACCACTTTTGTGGTGCAAAACATCTTCAAGCAATGGGGAGAGGGCGCGTTTGAGTTTTATATTTTCTTTGCCCTGATTGCGGCGTTTATTGTGGCGGCGTTGATGGGGCTGTTGCTGGAGCGGGGGGTGATTCGCTATCTCTATGGGCGACCCCTGGAAACCCTCCTGGCAACCTGGGGCGTCAGTTTGATTTTGCAGCAATTTGTCCGCAGTGTGAACTGGGTACTGGTGGCTGGCTTAGCGGTGTTCTCTCTGTTGTACTTTGGCGGCATGTGGCTACTCCAGCGGCGATCGGACTTTGAACGCATCCGCAATTTAGCGATCGGCATTCTCCTACCCCTCTCGGCTCTGATTGCCCTGTTGGTAGGACGGATCATGGCGACTACTTACGAACTTGCCGTGACCCAACCCTGGTTTGGTGCCCAAAACAAAGACGTGACTGCGCCCTCCTGGTTGCGCGGTGGCTTGCCGATCGGGGGCTACCAGCTTGCCTACACTCGGATTTTTATCATGGTGTTGACGATTCTCTGTGTGGTTGGCGTTTATCTGTTTTTGCAGCGATCGCCCTGGGGGTTGCGCATTCGATCGGTGACGCAGAACCGCAACATGAGTGCTTGCTTGGGCATTCCTACCAAAAAAGTTGACGCATTAACATTTGCCTTGGGTTCAGGACTGGCGGGAGTCGCCGGGTGTGCCTTGAGTTTATTGGGATCGGTGGGACCCAACACCGGGCAGAACTACATCGTCAGCGCCTTCATGGTGGTAGTCGTGGGCGGTGTGGGTAAATTGCTGGGTTCGATCTTCGGAGCACTGGCGATCGGTATTACCCAGTACATCATGGTGCTGGAATTTTGATAGGTCTAACACAGATCAAACCACTGGTGGATTTCTTTACCTTTTTTGCTACCACCAGCATGGCAAATGTCATGGTGTTTGCGCTGATTGTGTTGTTTTTGCAATTCCGTCCCGGTGGGCTATTTCCCCAGAAAGGACGCACGGTGGATGCTTAGGTTAACTGCTAGGAGAACGACATGACGACACAAGCCGCCAGTGGTCGGCAGGGAATTGATTGGTCAAAGCATCGATCGATTTTGATTGAGATCGCCATCGTGACTGCGATCGCCCTAATTTTTATCTTGATTGTGCCTGCGCTTTTATCGGGATTCCGATTGAACCTGATGGGGCGATTTTTAGCATTGGCGATCGTCGCCTTGGGCATCGACTTGATCTGGGGATTCACCGGACTACTGAGTTTGGGACACGGTGTGTTCTTTGCGCTGGGTGGCTACGCCCTCGCCATGCACCTGAAATTGCAAATCCCCCCCACCGCCAGCATCCAATTGCCAGAATTTATGTCGCTGTATGGCGTCACCGAGTTGCCCTGGTTTTGGAAACCGTTTGCCTCTTTCCCTTTTCTGTGTTGGCGCTGATGTTGATTCCAGCGCTGATGGCGGCGGTG